>CAZJCR010000006.1:0-39777 GCA_964544385.1 uncultured Bacteroidales bacterium | reverse complement strand
AATTTTTATTGGTTAATAAAACAAATATAAAATAATTGTTTAAAAAAAAATTAAACTATATGCCTGTAATACAGCCATATAAAATATTGTTTAGTTATTTATTACAAGCTCTTTATAACCTAAGTTGAGCGGTTAAAGCGTAGCAAATAAACGCTTTACTTAGGTTAACCCCGATGTAGAGTTTGTTGTGTTTCACTAACGGAGTGTAGTGAAATACTTACAAAATCTAAATCGATTGAGCGAATCGCTCAATTTGGGTATTAGTTACGTATTTTGAATATGTAACGGTGGTTTTAATAATAATTGTAAAATATTGGATATTTTATAAAACGTAATCGCTCAAAATTGTATTTTTGCCAATTATTTAAATAACACAGTATAATATGTCAGAATTAAAGCGAACTAAAATTATCGACTTGCTTAAGAGCGAAAAGTACGGTGAACAAGTATGTGTAAAGGGTTGGGTACGCACTAAACGCGGCAGTAAAAATGTTGCTTTTTTAGCAATTAACGACGGTTCGACAATAAATAATATACAGGTAGTTGCTAACCGCGAACTTATTGCCGACAGCATTTTAGATATTATCCACACCGGTGCATCGGTGTCGGTTACAGGTACGCTTATTAAAAGCCAGGGCTCCGGCCAAAATGTCGAGGTTGATGCTGTTACGGTTGAGGTTTTAGGTACCGCCGACCCCGACGAATACCCATTACAACCTAAAAAACACAGCCTCGAGTTTTTACGCGAAAAAGCCCACCTACGGTTCCGAACTAACACTTTTAGCGCGGTTTTCCGTATTCGTCACGCCATGACATTTGCTATTCACAACTTTTTTAACCAGCGTGGTTTTGTTAACGTGCATACACCAATTATTACCGCCAGCGACTGCGAGGGCGCGGGCGAGATGTTCCAGGTTACCACTCTCGATTTAAACAAACCACCCCGCACCAAAGATGGCGATATCGATTTTAAAGAAGACTTTTTTGGTAAAGCTGCAAACCTTACCGTGTCGGGCCAACTCGAGGGCGAACTCGCCGCTTTGGCTTTAGGGCAGATATATACTTTCGGCCCTACTTTCAGAGCCGAAAACTCGAACACATCAAGGCATCTTGCCGAATTCTGGATGATTGAACCCGAGGTGGCTTTTAACGATATTAACGACAACATGGACCTTGCCGAAGATATGCTCAAATACTTAGTTAACTATGCCCTTACTAATTGCGCCGACGACCTGGCCTTTTTACAGGCTCGCCTTATCGACGAGGAAAAACTTAAACCTCAGGCCGAACGCGCCGACATGCCTTTAATCGAAAAACTTAAATTTATTGTCGATAATAACTTCCAACGGTTAACATATACCGAGGCTATCGATATTTTGGTTAAAAGTAAACCGGCTCAAAAAGGCCAATTCCAATACCCGGTGCAATGGGGTATCGACTTACAAGGCGAGCACGAACGTTACCTTGTTGAAAAACACTTTAAAAAACCGGTTATACTTACCGACTACCCAAAAGAAATTAAAGCTTTTTACATGAAACAAAACAGCGACGGTAAAACCGTACGCGCTATGGACGTGCTTTTCCCGGGTATTGGCGAAATTATTGGCGGCTCGCAACGCGAAGAAGATTACACGAAACTTAAAACCCGCATTGCCGAAATGCAAATACCCGATAAAGATATGTGGTGGTTTTTAGAAACCCGCAAATTTGGCACTGTGCCACACAGCGGTTTTGGCCTGGGTTTTGAAAGGTTAATGCTTTTTGTTACCGGAATGGGAAATATACGCGACGTTATACCTTTTCCGCGTACACCAAAAAATGCCGAATTCTAAAAACCGATACATTCACAATAACGAAATTTATCGTTCACTGGTATAATTATTCATATATGTTAAGCCGATAAAACGGGTCAGGCAATATTGACCGTAATAAAAAAAACCGATGAAACTAAATAACATAAAGGAGCATGAAACATTAAATGCTCCTTTTCGTTTTTATTACAGTTATATTGGCTTTATCAAAAACCAACATAAACTATAATATTTGGGTATTTTATATAAATTTGTGGCTAATAAAGTATAAAATTTTACATAATGCTTAAGCAGAGGTTACAACAAAAATTGCTTCAAAAACTATCGCCGCAGCAAATACAACTTATTAAACTGCTCGAGGTGCCTACAATGCAATTAAACCAACGAATAAAAAAAGAGTTGGAAGAAAACCCTGCACTCGAAGAGGGTGGCCCCGATTTTGATAGCGACGACGAACCAATTGCCGACGAACTAAAAGAACAGGAAGAGCTGTCGATTGACGAATACCTTAACCAAGACGACACTCCGTACTATAAACTTCAGGCTAACAATTACTCAAAAAACGACGAACACCACGAAATACCTTTCTCGCAAGGCTCAACTTTTCACGAGAACCTTATTTCGCAGTTAGGCCTCCAAAATTTGTCGGAGTTAGACAGAAAATTTGCCGAATATATTATTGGAAATATCGACGACGACGGCTATTTACGCCGAAACCTCGAGGCTATTGTCGACGACCTGGCTTTTGCCGTTAATGTTGAAACTACAGCAAAACATTTACACGGTATCTTAAAAATTATACAAAGCTTTGACCCTCCCGGTGTTGGCGCCGAAAACCTGCAAGAATGCCTGCTTATTCAAATTCGACGCCGTACTAATAAATCGGCAAATATTGAGTTGGCCGAAACAATTTTAAACGAAATGTTTAACGAGTTTACCCGAAAACATTACGACAAAATTATTGCTAAACTTAATATTACCGAAGACCAACTTAAAGACGCATTAGACGAAATACTTAAACTTAATCCAAAACCCGGTAGTAGTTACAGCGACCCACAAGACAAAACCGAGAGGCCAATAATGCCCGACTTTATACTCGAAAACCACGACGGCGAACTTGAACTTAACCTTAACGACCGGCACGTACCCGACCTTAAGCTTAGCCGTACATACTCCGAAATGCTGCAAAACCTGGCAAGCAAAAAAGGTAAAAATAAAAATAACGATAAAGAGACAATTGTTTTTGTTAAACAAAAACTCGACTCGGCACGCTGGTTTATCGACGCAATAAAACAACGCCAAATAACATTGCTTATTACAATGGAGGCTATTATTGATTATCAACACGACTATTTTTTAGACGGCGACGAAAAAAAACTTAAACCAATGATACTTAAAGATATTGCCGATGCAACTGGTTTAGACATTTCGACAATATCGCGCGTGGCTAACAGCAAATACATACAAACCGATTTTGGTATTTTGCCTCTTAAATCGTTTTTTAGCGAGGCTATGAAAACTACCGACGGCGAAGAGGTGTCGGCTCGCGAGGTTAAAAGCATTTTAGAAGAGGCAATTACCGGCGAAAACAAACAAAAACCACTTACCGACGACAAACTTACCAAAATTTTGCACCAAAAAGGATATAAAATAGCTCGGCGAACTGTTGCAAAATACCGCGAACAACTCGATATTCCGGTTGCACGGCTACGCAAACAGCTTTAATTAAATAATATAAACATTTTTATACAACCTAAACATTAAATTTTTAACCCAAAATGGGCATTAAAAAACTTTAATAAATAATATATCGATGAACATTTACCAAAAAACTGCCGGATTATTATCATACCTGTTCCATCCATTATTAATGCCAATATTTGGTATGTTTTTTATATTCACATCGGGTACATATTTATCGCTTATA
This sequence comes from uncultured Bacteroidales bacterium, assembly GCA_964544385.1. Lineage (GTDB taxonomy): Bacteria > Bacteroidota > Bacteroidia > Bacteroidales > SZUA-534 > CAZJCR01. Next base: position 36,039 of record CAZJCR010000006.1, on the reverse strand, counting down.
CCTGTTGATGCAAAAAAAGCAATTTTACTTATTGTAGCATTAAGTACAGTATTACTGCCATTGTCGGTACTGCCATTTTTATATTATCAAAAAATAATAAGTAATTACGCTGTGCATAGCCGTGGCGAGCGGCTTACACCGCTATTTATTACATCGGGCTTTTATTTTTTTAGCTATTTTATTTTACGAAAATTATCGGCTCCAATAGTAATACAACATTTTATACTTGGAGCCTTTGGCAGTTTACTTATTGCCTCGGTTATAAATATTAAATACAAAATTAGCCTTCACATGATAGGTTTAGGCGGGCTAATTGGCTTAATATCGTATTTCGGGTATTTATATAATGCAAACGTATCAACAGTTTTATGCCTTGCTATTTTAACAACTGGCATTACCGGTTCGGCGCGCCTTATACTTGGGTCGCACACACAAAACCAAATATACTCGGGTTTTTTAGCAGGCTTTTTTATAACTTTTACTATAATGTTTTTGGCTAACATTTATGCCTTGGTATAGTATAAAAACCTATCGGGCGTTTTAATAAAATGGATGCATCAGGTAAGGTTTTTACCAAAAAAAGCTAAGCCTTACTTTAGCATTATATTGTTTAGTTTAAAATGCCCAAAATGGCAATATTGAGGCTTTACCACAATATTAAAATTAATTCTGCCTGAGCGAATAATTAAAAAACAACTATAAATACTCTTAAATTTTAAAGAAAAACCTTATTTTTATAAAACTCGTTTATCAAAAAAAAGATTTAAACATGCAAAATTTAAATAAAGCTGTTAACAGCAAAAACAAAGTATATTTATTTGTATCAATAATAACAGTATTAGTATTGGTTTCGTGTGTACAATCGGCCATGCAACAACGTGGCCCAAAGTATGGCGGTACACTTTATATAAATAGCAGCGACATTGCCGATGTTGTTTTCCCGGGTCAGGTTTTAAAAAACAGTGAACAACTTATTGTAAACCAAATTTACGACGGCCTTGTAAAATACCACACCCGTACGCTCGAGATTATACCGGCACTGGCAAAAAATTGGTTTTTATCGCAAAATGGTACACAATATACTTTTTATTTAAACGCCAATGCCCGTTTTCATGCCGACAAATGCTTTGGCGAGGCTAAAGGCCGCCGTATTGTTGCCTCCGATGTTAAATACAGTATTGAACAAATTTGTAAAATACATAAACAAAAAAACTATCAAATAAATAAACCGGTAAAAAATATCGAGGGCTTTAACCAGTTCGAAAGTGGTTTAACTGACAACATACAGGGGATTGAGGCTTTTAACGACACTACTTTAATAATTACACTGCTACAACCCGACGAAATGTTTATACATTATTTGGCCGGTACCAATAGTTTGGTTTTTGCAAAAGAGGCCTTTTTAGCTTATGGAATTAACAATACTGTAGGTTCGGGGGCATACAAATTAACTATGCCCAAAATAAAAGGCCAGCCGGTAATACTTACAGCAAATAACAACTACTACGTTAAAAACAAACAATTTGAGCAACTACCATTTATCGACACAATAGTGGTTTCGTTTATAACATCGGCATCGCGCGAACTCGATATGTTTGCTAACGAAAAACTCGATGTTGTTTTTGGGGTAACATCGCAACGTTTGGCACCGTTTTTAGACAACAACATTGCAAGGTTCCAAAGCAACCCGCCCTATTTTATTATGAAACAAACTGTTGATGCAAACGGAAATACAGTTTACAACCTGTTGCGCAGCAATGTAAAAGGGCTCGATTTTAACCCACTGTCGTATTTTTGTTTATCGGGCGTTTATTTCGAAGAGCTTAAGCCACAAGCCGTAGTTATTGAATAATTAGTTGTCGAGTATTACAATTTCGTAACTTAAATCGAGTGCTTTACGGTACACGGCCGAAACCCCGCAGTATCGCTCCATCGATAAATCAATAGCCTTTTTTACCTTATCAACTGTTAAGCCTTTGCCTTTAAGCTCGTAAACTAATTTTATACTGTTATAATGTTTTGGGTAATCGTTAGTTAAATTGCCCACCACGCGCATGTTAAAATAATCAACAGCCACGCGCATTTTTTTTAAAATCATTACAATATCCATACCTGTACAGCCGCCAAGAGCAACTAACATTAATGCTTTTGGGCGCGGGCCTTTGTTGCTGCCGTCGTTATCGTTAGTGTCAACAACTATTTTATGGCCGTCAAGCTCGGTTTCGAACGCCATACCACCCTGCCATAACATGTTTATTTCGTTTTGCATTTTTTAAGTATTAAATTGTAAATATTTGCTTTACCAATTATTACAAATTTAATATTATATATGTTTACATATGTTTTATCGATATTGATAAAATTTATAGCAATATAAATATCAAAACCATTTGTGTTATTGATATTTAATGCAATTAATACAATTATGCTTACAAAATAATAACTAATTTTGGGGCAATTACTACTATTATACTAAACCATGTTGAAATTAAATTTAAATGAAAAATACTGTCAGTTATTTTGATTGTACCTATTGCTTTAAAGATAAGCGTACTATTTTTAGTGTACTTACGCCCGACGAGATTACATTAATTAACAGCGAAAAAAGTTGTAACTCGTACAAAAAAGGAGCGGTAATTTTTTTCGAAGGTAACCGTACACACTCGTTTTATTGTGTAAATTCGGGTATTATTAAAATGTTTAAAACCGGTGCCGAAGGCAAAGAGCAGATAGTAAACTTTGCAAAACCCGGCGACATTATTGGATACCGCTCTATTTTTAACCACGAACCTGCCTGTACTACAGCTAAAGCTATCGAAGACGTATCGCTTTGCGAGATACCCGGCGATATACTTATTGAACTTGTAAAAAACAATGGCAAATTTGCAATTGAACTAATGCAACTTGCCTGCAAAGAGCTTGGCGAGGCTAACCGTTATTTAACCGAGATTGCCCAAAAAACCGTTCGCGAGCGCTTGGCCGAAACACTTATTAAACTTAACGAATCGTTTAGCACCGATACTGCAGGGTACTTAAAAATATCGCTTACGCGCGAAGAGCTGGCAAGCCTTGTAGGAACCGCTACCGAATCGGTTATTAGGCTTTTGTCGGAGTTTAAGGCCGATAATCTTATTGAAATTGCCGGACGTAAAATTAAAATTATTAACGAACAAAAACTTCGAAAAATTAGCAGTTACTATTAATTCAAATTTGCTATAATTCTAATTTTAGATATTTTTACAGCCTAACCAATAAAATACTTACATATGTTCTCAGGTATTGTCGAAGAAACCGGCAAAGTTATGTCGGTAATTAAAAATAACGATAACATTGATATTACTGTATCGTGCTCGTTTGTTAACGAACTTAAAATTGACCAAAGTATTGCCCATAACGGCGTTTGCCTTACTGTTGTTAAAAAAACCGAAACAGCTTACACGGTTACTGCTATACAAGAAACCCTTAACAAAAGCAGCCTTGGAAACCTTGTTACCGGCAGCGAGGTTAATCTTGAACGCAGCATGACACTCGACAAACTGTTAGATGGCCATTTGGTACAAGGACATGTTGACCAAACTGCTACCTGCACAAAGGTTGAAGAGGCTAACGGAAGCTGGTATTATACTTTTGCCTACGACCAAACAACAGGTAACATTACTGTCGAAAAAGGCAGCATTGCTGTCGACGGCGTTAGCCTTACAGTTGTTAACTCGCGCGATAACTCGTTCCAGGTTGCTATTATACCATACACCTACGAACACACAGTTTTTCATAATTACAAACCTGGCACTATTGTAAACCTCGAGTTCGACATTATTGGCAAATACATTACAAAAATTATGAAACAACAAATGGGCAAATAATGCAAAACAAATTATTTAATGCCAATTGGCAGTTTGAGCGGCTGCAAACCCCAACAATAAATATAGGCAATATAAAAATTGGAGGCAATAACCCTGTTATGGTACAAAGCATGGCCAATACGCCTACTCATAATATCGAAGCATCGGTAGCACAAGCTATCGAAATTTTTGATGCAGGCGCCAGCTTAGTAAGGTTTACTGTAATTGACCAAAACGATGCCATGGCACTTAAAATAATTAAAGATAAACTTTTAGAGGCCGGTTACAACAAACCAATTTCGGCCGACATACATTTTAATGCCACGCTTGCCGATATAGCTGCCAAATACGCCGACAAAGTACGCGTTAACCCGGGTAACTATATGGAAAAAAGGGCAACTTTTAAAAAAATTGAATTTACCGATACCGAATATGCTGATGAACTAAAAAAACTTGAAACACGTTTTGGCCAGTTTATCGAAATTTGTAAGCAAAACAATACTGCTATACGTATAGGCACAAACCACGGGTCGCTTAGCGACCGCATTATGAGCCGTTATGGCGACACTCCGGCCGGAATGGTTGAGGCAACTATGGAGTTTTTACGGATATGTAAAAAATTCAACTTTAACAACGTTGTAGTTTCGCTAAAAAGCAGCAATACTCGTGTTATGGTGCAGGCAACAAGGTTGTTGGCAAAACAAATGGTTACCGAAAATATTGTTTATACTTTTCACCTTGGAGTTACCGAGGCTGGCAACGGCAACGACGGTCGTATTAAATCGGCAGTTGGCATTGGTGCTCTTTTAGCCGATGGTGTTGGCGATACTATAAGGGTGTCGCTTACCGAAAACCCGGCAAACGAAATACCGGTAGCCGTTAAATTGGTTGAACACTTTGAAAAATTAAACAACACTAAACCAATTAATTACAATAACAGGCAGCTCATAAATTTTTTTAGCTATAACCCACGTAAAATTTTAAACAATAATTTTACTGATTTTAGTTTGCCAATTGTTGTGGCCGACATGTCGGGCTTGATGCAAATTGGACCCGAACAATTAGTTGAGGCTGGCTTTAACTTTGATAACAATACCGGCAAGGTTTTAAAAACCGATTTATCGCCCGATATTATTTACACCGGGCAAAATTATTGCTTTTATAATTTACCACATAATTGCCATTGCCTTATTGATTGGCAATATTGGGACCGCAACAGTAACGCGATACCATTATTTTCATTCGACGAATATATTGAGCAAAACACAAAACCTGCTAACCAAAACTGGGTGTTAATGGAGTTTAACATGCTCGATAATAAAGCTGTTGAATTGTTAAAAACTGATGATACTGTTGTTATTGTTTTAATGTCGTACCACAAAAACGCCATGCTAGAGCAACGGGCTTTTATTAATAAACTAATTGAAAACGGAATTAATTTACCCGTGGTTTTAATGCGCCAATACAGCCTGCCGGTTGACAACGATTTTAAACTAATTAGTGCTGCCGAAACCGGCCAGTTTTTTATCGATGGGCTTGCAAATGGCTTATGGTTAAAAAACACCTTTAGCAAAAGTGTAAACCAAATAACCGAAACAGCATTTGGTATATTGCAGGCATCGCGCAGCCGGGTTACTAAAACCGAGTACATTAGCTGTCCTGGTTGTGGCCGTACTTTGTTTAATTTAGAGTCGACACTTGAGCAAATAAAAAAATCGACATCGAACTTAAAAGGGCTTAAAATAGCAGTAATGGGATGCATTGTAAATGGCCCCGGCGAAATGGCCGATGCCGATTACGGTTATGTTGGTGCCGGACCGGGCAAAGTGTCGTTATACAAAGGTAAAGAACTTGTTAAGCGAAATATTGACACTGAAAATGCTGTTAACGAGCTTTTAAAAATTATAAACAACAATAAAACATAATATTACTGTAATATTATGTTTATTAATAATTTATGCCTAAGCAAAGTAGTTTAAGCAATACCGACACGAGCTTTACTTAGGTATAATTGCTATTTAAAATTTGTAGTGTTTTACAAACAAAGCATAGTTAAAGGCTTAAAAAAATTAGAACAATTGAGCTATTCGCCCAATTTGTGTACTAACTACAATGCACAAAACAACCTTCGCATTTACTAAATTCGCCACGCAGGCGTTTTTCAACAAGGTCGGCATAACGTTCGGTTAAAACAGGCACGCGTATATTTCGCAAAACCTCGAACGCGAAAGCAAACATAAGCATCATACGAGCCTCGCGCCCGCCAATACCACGCGACTTAAGATAAAAAAGTGCGTCGTTGTCAATTTGGCCAACTGTTGCACCATGGCTACATTTAACGTCGTCGGCATATATTTCGAGTTGTGGCTTTGTATAAAATTTAGCAGTAGGTGTTAAACAAATATTTTTGTTCGACTGGAAAGCCTGCGTTTTTTGCGCATCGGGCCTAACTAATATCCGCCCGTTAAAAGCACCAGTTGCATCATCGTCGAGTATATTTTTGTACATCTCGTTGCTTTGGCAGTTTGGCACAGCATGGTCAATAAAAGTATAATTATCAACATGTTGAGTACTGTCCATAATTGCAAGGCCGTAAACATGAGCCTCGGCAAATTGCCCGGCAAGTTTTATGTTAACATTATTGCGAACAAACCCGCCGTGTAGTGTAAGGGTGTTGGTTAACACGTTGCTGTATGCGTTTTGGTGTATGTACAACGACGATATTTGTGAGCTTTTGTTATGCTGGTTTTGTATTTTATAATAGTCAATTGTTGCGTTGTCGTTGGCAAAAAGTTCGGTAACGGTGTTGGCAAAAAAGTCGTGGTGCGAAAGAGTGTGGTCGCAAATAATAATTTTACAATTACTGTTTTTACCTGCAATAACTAAATTGCGTTGGTTTACCAATAGTGGGTTAGTACCACGCAAAAGGTTAATAATTTGTATTGGTTTTTCAACCAACACTCCATCGGGTATGTAAATAAAAAAGCCGTCTTGGGCAAAAGCAGTATTAAGTGCAGTAGTGCTGTTGCCCAAATTGTCGGCAATAGTGTTGTAATATTTATCGAACATTTGGGGGTACTGGTGTACAGCATCGCGTAAGCTTAATACAACAACATTTGGCGGTAGTTGCGCCTCGTTGTTGTTACGTTTATAATACCAGCCGTTTTCGAGCAAAATTGTATGAGTGTCGATGTCGGGGACAGCGCATTTAAAAACTGTTTTAGGCTCAACCAAAGTGTTTGGCGAAACAAACGAGTATCCATACCGTTTGCCAAATGCACGCATTAAGTCGGTATATTTATATTTTTCAGTTCCTTTTGCAGGTATGCCATTATTATTAAATAAATCGACAGCATTTTGCCTGTGTTTGTTTACTTGTTGGGGCAAACCGCTGCAAATGTTGGTTGTATTGTTGTTAAAAAGGTTAACCAACTTGTTTTTCATTATGTTTGGGTCAATAGTTTCGCTCATAATATGTTTTATTACCGACGCTTGTTAAGTAAGCGTATTATTCTTGTTTTATCCAGTCGTACCCTTTTTTTTCTAATTCAATAGCAAGTTCTTTGCCTCCGGTTTTAATAATTTTACCGTTGTACAAAATATGTACAACATCGGGCACAATATAGTCTAACAGTCGTTGATAGTGTGTAATAACTATTGTGCTGTTTTGAGGTGTTTTAAGTTTGTTAACACCATTTGCAACCACGCGCAGGGCGTCAATATCGAGTCCCGAGTCGGTTTCGTCGAGTATAGCCAGTTTAGGTTCGAGCATAGCCATCTGGAAAATTTCGTTTTTCTTTTTTTCGCCACCCGAAAAACCTTCGTTAACCGACCGAGATGTAAGCCGGTCGTCAATTTCGACAATTTTCTTTTTGTCGCGAAGCATTTTTAAAAAATCGCCCGCGCTCATTGGTTGCAGCCCTTTATATTTGCGATGTTCGTTAACAGCTGTTTTCATAAAGTTAACCATGCTAACACCGGGAATTTCGACTGGGTATTGAAAGCTAAGGAAAAGGCCTTCGCGGGCGCGGTCTTCGGGCGAAAGTTCGAATAGGTTTTTGCCGTTAAAAGTTACCTGGCCATCGGTAACAGTAAAGCGTTCGTTGCCGGCCAGCACGCTCGACAAAGTACTTTTGCCCGAGCCGTTAGGACCCATAATTGCGTGTACTTGTCCGGGTTTTATTGTAAGGTTAATACCGTTTAAAATTGGTTTTCCGTCAATTTCGGCTTTTAGGTTTTTTATAATTAACATGTTTGTAAATTTTTGTCGATAATACTAATTTTTAACCAACACTGCCCTCGAGGCTAATTTGCAGTAGCTTTTGAGCTTCGACAGCAAACTCCATTGGCATTGTGTTAAGCACCTCTTTGGCATAGCCGTTTACAATCATACCAACAGCGTCTTCGGTCGATATGCCCCGTTGGTTGCAGTAAAAAATCTGGTCTTCGCCAATTTTCGATGTAGTGGCCTCGTGTTCTAATATTGCCGAGTTGTTCTCGCACTCTACGTAAGGGAAAGTGTGTGCACCGCATTTGTCGCCAAGCAACAGTGAGTCGCACTGCGAAAAATTGCGGGCGCCCTCGGCTCGTTTTGTAATTTTTACCAACCCGCGATAGCTGTTTTGGCTGTGTCCGGCACTTATACCTTTCGACACAATACGGCTTTTTGTATTTTTGCCAATGTGTATCATTTTGCTGCCGGTGTCGGCTTGTTGGTAGTTATTGGTAACCGCAACCGAGTAAAATTCGCTCGACGAGCTGTCGCCCATAAGTATAGTGCTTGGGTATTTCCATGTTATAGCCGATCCGGTTTCCACCTGGCTCCAGCTTAGTTTTGAATTTACGCCTTTGCATAAGCCCCGTTTTGTAACAAAGTTATAAATACCGCCTTTGCCGTTTTTATCGCCTGGATACCAGTTTTGTACAGTACTGTATTTTACCTGGGCGTTGTTCATAACAATAATTTCGACAATCGCGGCGTGTAGCTGGTTCTCGTCGCGTACCGGGGCGGTGCAGCCTTCAAGGTAACTAACATAACTATCGTCGTCGGCAATAATAAGTGTACGTTCAAACTGGCCGGTGTTAGCCGCGTTAATTCTAAAATATGTACTTAGCTCCATTGGGCAGCGTACACCTTTTGGAATATAGCAAAACGAGCCGTCGGAAAAAACTGCCGAGTTAAGTGCAGCAAAATAGTTGTCGGCACTCGATACTACCGAGCCCATGTATTGTTTTACTAAGTCGGGGTGTTGTTGCACTGCCTCGCTAAACGAGCAAAATATTATACCTTTTTCGGCCAGTGTTTCGCGAAAAGTTGTTTTAACCGATATACTGTCCATAACCGCGTCAACAGCTACGCCGGTAAGCAGTTTTTGTTCGGTAAGCGGTATGCCAAGTTTATTAAAAGTGTCGATAAGTTCGGGGTCCACCTGGTCGAGGCTTTCGGGTGCAGCTTTTTGTTTAGGGGCAGCATAATAAATAATGTCCTGATAATTTATGTCGGGTATTTTTAAGTGCGCCCATTTTGGCATTTTCATTTTTAGCCAGTTATTGTAAGCGGCTAAGCGAAATTCGAGCATCCATTGTGGCTCGTTTTTTTTCGACGATATGAGTTTTATAACCTCGTGGTTTAGGCCTTTTGGTATTGTGTCAATTTCAATATCGGTAACAAAACCATATTTGTAATCGCCGTGGGTTACTTGTTTTAACAGTTTATCTTGTTCGCTCATAATTGCTTAAAATAAGTAGTTTGGCGTTGCATGGCGTTGTATTTGCCTGCACGCAAACAAACATTCAGGCAACAAAATTAATATAAATGTTGGCAATTTTGTAAAAACATGGCAATAAAATAAGACAAACATGTCTTTTATATTATTTTATTGATTTATTTAATATTTTTTACTAAGCTATTTCAGATATAGTTTTTTATACTATATTATTTGTCATTATATATTTGCACAGTAATCATAATTTTTAGTAATTGGTTAATCATAGTTATTTTATTACTTTTTAAGTGAGCAAAACCTTACAAAAATGTAATCGTAATAATTAGTTATTAATTGGCACTGCCCCTAACAAGGCAGTGTTTTTTTTGGGGGCAATATCAGGATAATAATTTTTTAATTATAAATTTGAATTATTATTAATCGACAAATTTTTTAAAATGAAAACATTAAAATTATTACACTTTTTTTAGGCATTGGCCTAATGTTAGCATCGTGTTCGAAAGACGATGTTTACTAGGTATCGGGGAACAAGTATGCAGTAAGTTATGCAAAGTTAACTATTTCAACAATTTCGATTGAGTTGAAAACCCCTGCTGATCTTGAAGAATATGGTTTTAACTGGGTGCTCGAGTTTAAAACCGATAAAAATCTGTATATGGAAAACGAAAAGGTAGGGACATGGAGCCAAAGCGATAATACAGTTACAATTAAAATTGACGAAGATACATTTTCGGGCAATGTTACTGAAAATGAGATTTCAGCTTCGGCAAGTTATACAGATCCTGAAACAAATCTTAGTGGTAAAGTTGAATTAAAACTTAAAAAACAATAATTTTTTGAACCTATAAAATAAAAACACTGCTAAATATGTAGCAGTGTTTTTTTTGTTTATTATTGTAGTAAATTAATGTAAAATATTATTCACAAAATTTATTACTTAATGAAAAGCATAAAAAATATAGCCATAATAATTATGGCAGCATTGTTTTCGTTTTCGTGTGGTAGCGACGACGAGGATGTGATGGAAGTTTCGGGGTTAAAATTCGAAACAACTTTAGTTAAACAAACCGATGCTTACTCAAAAGGCACAAACATTTACGAGCTTAACACCATTGAGCAAATACAAGACGAGGGTGCATATATTCATTTTGAGTTTAAAACCGATAATCAATGTTTTTATAATGGCGCGCTAATTGGTAATTGGAGCCAGAATAATGATGAGGTGTTAATTTATTCGACACCATCGGTTAAACTTACTATCGAGAACAACACCCTTGTACTTACCGAGTTTTTTGCACAAGACTACCAGGGCGAAACACATAACATAACCACCTATTACTATTTTACAAAAACCGAGAGTAATTATGAAAGCGCGACTGTAATTGGTGCATACGAAACTACATACACCAAAGCGGTTGGAACAGTTAACGAGCAAAAAGAGACATTTATTTTTGATACAAAACAAAAACTTATTGATAACCAGTTATACTCGATATTTACTTTTAATGGAGTAAGTGTTTATAATAACGATAGTTATTTAGGCGAGTATTATGTTAATTGTTACACCGTAATAGTGCGCGATAGCGAAGGTAATACTATAATGAAAATGAAAGTTAACGGCCAGGAGTTACAGTATAATTTTACTTATACTACCGACGATGATGTTTTTGTTGAGCAGTATATGGTATTTACAAAAATGGCAAATTTAAAAAATGCCAGAGTAAAAAGCGTTGAGCATAGCCCTGTTTTGTTGCGTAATGCCGAACCTGTTTTTTACAAGGTAATTAGGTAAATATTGAGCGAATCGCTTAATTTGGGTTAAACCCTTATTGTTATTAATTTGGGTTAAATACAAACATGTAATTTAAATAAAAAAACCTTTAGCTTTTGCTAAAGGTTTTTTTATAATTATTTGGTTATGCAATAATAACCTTAATACCCGAGTCTTGTAGTTTTTTCAAGTCTTCTTTCGAAATGCCGTCGTCGGTAACAATAATATCAATTTTATTAGTAGGGCAAATAAAAGCTAAACTACGGCGTTTAAATTTGCTCGAGTCGGCAACTAAAACAACCTCTTTAGCAATGTCAATCATAATTTGGTTAAGCGATGCCTCCTCGATATTGGGAGTATAAGCACCGGTAAATGGGTCGAAACCATCGACGCCAATAAAAGCTTTATCGACAGAAAAATTTTTAAGGTTACGTTCGGCAATTGGGCCAACCAACGAATGTGATTTTTTACGTAATGAACCGCCTAAAACAATAATGTTAACTTTTTGGTTAGTAATAAGTTGGTTAACAATATTAATTGCGTTAGTAATAACATTAAGTGAGCTAATTTCGTTAAGGTTTTTAGCTAACTCGAGCGTTGTAGTGCCCGAGTCGATAATAATAGTTTCCGATTCGTTTACCAGTTTAGCCGCCTCTTTACCAATTCTTATTTTTTGTGCAATGTTTAATTTGTGTTTGTCAGATATTTGGTAGTCGGCACTAACAGTTTGTTCGGGTTTCATTGCTCCACCACGAGCCCTTATGAGCAGGTTTTTTTGTTCAAGTTGTTCTAAATCGTTGCGTATAGTAACCTCGCTTACTTCAAATTCGGCACTAAGCTCGTGCACAAATACCTGCCCGTTTTGGTTAATCAGGTGCAAAATTTTTTTTCGCCGTTCAACAGTGGAACGTTTTGCCTTTTCTTCCATTTTTTATCTATTAAATATATTTCAAAACTAATTTATTTCTTTTAAAAAGCGAATTATAAGTTAATAATTATTTCAAAACCTTTTAAAATATTTTTTAAAAAAGTAAACGAAAGTTAAAATAAGTTTACTATGTTTGTAAAGGAATAAAACGAAACACGAACGAAATGTAAAACAACTTATATGGTACAATATTTAGGTATAGAAAAAAAAGAATTGGAAACGAAAGGTGCGCTTTTTACTGCCATGGAAATAGCAGGACAACCTAAGCTCTGGAATGACATATATAATAAAATAGAAGAAAACAGAGATGAAATAAGCGGGTTTATAAATAAAATGAAAGCCGGGTGTAGCCGGATAATATTAACCGGAGCGGGAACAAGTGCTTACATAGGGTATTCGCTCGAGGGTTTGTTTAACCGCGCAACAAAGATTACTACCTTATCGGTAGCTACAACACATTTGGTTTCGCATCCTTACGATTATTTCGACAGCCAAACGCCAACGCTTATGGTTTCGTTTGCAAGGTCGGGCAATAGCCCCGAGAGTGTTGCTGCAATTGAATTGGCCGAAAAGCACGTCAAAAATTGTTATCATCTAATAATAACATGTAATGCCGACGGCAAGTTGGCAAATTACAAGTTTAAAAATGAGCACCTTTTGTTTTGTTTACCACCCGAGTCGAACGATAAAAGTTTGGCTATGACAGGCAGTTACTCGGGTATGTTGCTGGCTGCTTTATTAATTGCCGAAATTGACAAAATTGTAAGTAACAAAACAAATGTTGACACAATAGTAAGTTACGGCAATACCATACTTGGCAAATACTTATCGGCAATAAACGAGATAGCCAAATTGCCATTTAACCGGGCAGTATTTTTAGGATCGGGGCCTCTTTACGGGACATCGGTTGAGGCGCAGTTAAAACTTCAGGAGCTAACCGACGGGCAGGTAATATGTAAAAACGATTCGTATTTAGGTTTTAGGCATGGTCCAAAAGCGGTTGTTAATGAGTACACGCTATTGGTTTATTTTTTTTCGAACAAACCCGATGTTTTTAGGTACGAACGCGATTTGGTAACAGGCATGAAAAAAGGAAAAAAAGCACTTTACCAACTTGGTGTTTCCGAGAGCCAAATTGAAAAAATGAACATCGATAAACAAATATTTTTAGGAGCCGAAAATAATTTGCCCGAAGCATATTTAGCTGTGCCATTTATTATGGTTGGACAAATGCTGGGTTTTTTTAAGTCGCTAAACCTAAACCTTAAACCCGACATGCCATCGGTAAGTGGGGCTATATCGCGAGTTGTTGAAGGAGTAGTAATTTACTAATAAAAGTATTAAAGTTATGGACAAGAAATTAAGGGAAAAGGCATGGGGGCAAAATATGCCGTTGATGGATTTTATACTAAAACGAATAAAAGAACTTGAAGAAAAAGAGGGAGTTAAACGTACAATATTTGCTGCATGTCCAAATTCGTTGTCGGTAATTAAGGCGTCGTTACGTGCAGCAAAGCGGTGCAATGCACCAATAAAATTTGCCGCAACGCTTAACCAGGTTGATATTGACGGTGGTTACACTAATCTTACACAAGACCAATTTGTTAAAACAATACGTGAACAAGCCAGGATAATAAACTTTACCGGGCCTGTTATTGTAGCAGTTGACCACGGTGGTCCCTGGTTAAAAGACATACACAAAACCGGTAACTGGCCGTTGCAAAAATCGATGGATTGGGTTAAAAAATCGTTCGAAGCCGCTGTTGATGCCGGTTATGATTTAATACATGTTGACCCAACAATTGACATAACATTAAATAAAGGTGAAATTATTGACATTAACATTGTTGCCGACCGCACCTTAGAGCTTATTGAGCACACCGAAAACTATCGTAAACAAAAAGGTAAAAACCGTATATCGTATGAAGTTGGTACCGAAGAGGTACATGGTGGCCTTGCCGACATGGCTGTGTTTAACCATTTTTTGACAAGGCTTAAAAATGGTTTGGCACAGCGTAACCTTGCCGATGTTTGGCCATGTTTTATTGTGGGCAAAGTTGGTACCGATTTGCACACAACAATGTTCGACCCAATTGTGGCACGCGAGCTTGCACAAACTGCTGCTAAGTATGGTAGTTTTATTAAAGGACATTACTCCGATTGCGTTGATAACCCCGAAGAGTACCCGCTTAGCGGTATGGGAGCAGCAAATATTGGCCCCGAATTTACCGAACGCGAGTATGACGGCCTTATTGAACTTGAAGAGATTGAGCAATCGCTTTTTGAAAAACAGCTTATCGCAAAAACATCGAACATTAAACAGGTTATTTGGAAAGCAGTTATTGATTCGCAACGCTGGAAAAAATGGCTTAATGCAGACGAGAATGATGCCGACTTTTATGCAAACAGCCAAGAACGCCAGGTTTGGCTTATTAAAACCTGTGCCCGTTATATTTGGGAAAACCCCGATGTTTTAGTAGCCCGAAATAAAATGTTTAGTAACATAACCAATCAGGGCATTGATGCCGAAGAGGTATTGGTATCGCACATTGAAAAGGCAATGGACAGATATTTTCATAAGTTTAACTTAATCGACCTTAACAATAAATTATGATTTCGTTAAAATATTTTTATATCATCGGGCAAAATAGGGGACAAAAAACTAACAATACATAATTCACAAAAACATGAGCGATAAATTACACGATGTTATAGTTATAGGCGAACTTAATATCGATTTAATATTAAATAAAATTGATAGTTTTCCCGAAGTGGGAAAAGAGGTGATAGCCAAAGAAATGAAACAGGTTTTAGGCAGTAGTTCGGCAATTTTTGCCAATAATCTTAGCATTTTAGGCAATAAAGTTTCGTTTTTAGGCAAAGTTGGTTACGATAGTTACGCTGCACAAATTGGGGCATCGTTTAAACTATCGGGTGTTGATGTAAGTAATATACAAAAATCGTCGACACATTTAACAGGCCTTACTGTAGCTTTTAATTACGATAACGACCGCGCCATGATAACCTATCCGGGAGCCATGGCCGATTTAACAATTAACGATATTAGCGACGATGTTTTTATGTCGGCATCGCATATGCACTTAAGCTCAATATTTTTACAAGACGGGCTTAAACCCGATATTGTTGAGCTTTTTCGTCGGGCAAAAAGGCACAGGCTTACAACTTCGTTGGACCCACAGTGGGACCCGAAAGAAAAATGGGATATTGACCTTAAAGCTTTATTGCCCTATGTTGATGTTTTTTTACCAAACGAAACCGAGATACGTAAGCTAACCGGAGCTTTAACCATTGACGAGGCCATAAATAAAATAAAACCATATTGTAATATAGTAGTAGTAAAAAATGGTACAAAAGGCGCGGTAATGTGGGATAAAGCAAACATTACAACCAAGGCACCTTATCTTAACAATAATGTTGTTGATGCAATTGGAGCCGGCGACAGTTTTAATGCAGGTTTTATAAGCAAGTTTATTAAAAAACAAAAACCCGACGATTGCCTTGACTTTGGCACACTGATGGGGGCTGTAAATACTACCGCTGCAGGTGGTACCGGTGCCTTTAAAAACATTGATATTGTTAGGCAAACTGCACTTACACGCTTTAACAAAAGTTTTTAACTTTTAAACTACTAATAATGAACTTGCAACAAAAACTGATACAGTACCATAGTAGCAAAAAAGCTATTTTAGCAGCAAACTTTTACAATTTAGAAACACTACAGGGTATTATGCGCGCGGCTAAAGCCGAGAACCAGCCAATTATACTTCAGTTGTCGGAGAGCTCAATTAAATATATGAACCTTGAAATGGCTGCAAAAATGGCTTTTCAGGCCATAACCGATTTTGGTGTTGAAGCATGGCTGCACCTTGACCATGGCGCAACCGTTGATTTAGTGCACCGCTGTCTTGATGCAGGCTTTAACTCGGTTATGATTGATGCCAGCGAAAAACCTTTTAACCAAAATGTTGAAATAACAGCCCAAGTTGTTGATATGGCGCGGGCTTATGGTGCAAATGTTGAAGCCGAGTTGGGTTATGTTGCCAAACTTAACCAAACTCAAAACAATAAAGGTTTTACACAACCTAACGAGGCTAAATTATTTGTTGAATTGACCGGGGTTAATGCCTTGGCAGTAGCTGTTGGCACTGCACATGGGTTTTATAAACACGAACCAAAACTTGAATTAGAGTTACTTAACGAGATAAATAACGCGGTTAATATACCATTAGTGTTACACGGTGGTTCGGGTGTGCCCGATATTGCATTACAGCAGGCAGTTAAGCGTGGTATCACCAAAATTAACCTGGCTACCGAAACAAAAAACACGTTTATGAAAAAACTTAAAGTTGAACTGAATAGTAACGACGAGATTGACCTTAGGCTGGTTTTTCCGAAAGCTACCGATTCGGTTGAGCAATTGATTCGAAATAAAATAAGGGCAATAAATACTTAGTAACCAAAAAACAATAATTATGCAACTATCTATCTACAAACAGGTTTTATTAATGTTGTTGGCTATGGGCTTGTTAAGCTCGTGCAATAAATCCAGCACAATTGTAAGTGGCAATTTAAGGTTAGAGTTTAATAACAAAATGCAAAGTAAGGTTAATTCGGTTCACGAGTTGGCTAAACCAATTTCGGACAACTACTGCGTGTCGGAGTATATTGAAACAAATAACTTTAAAACCGGCGATTTTAATCTTACAAAAAACTATGTTAAGC
This sequence comes from uncultured Bacteroidales bacterium, assembly GCA_964544385.1. GTDB lineage: Bacteria > Bacteroidota > Bacteroidia > Bacteroidales > SZUA-534 > CAZJCR01. The sequence continues at coordinate 19,029 of CAZJCR010000006.1, read as the reverse complement.
AAATTAACAACAACATAGGTAAAGGAAACGAAACTATTTTATTGGGTAACTATAAACAAAACGGGGCAAATTTAACCAAAATAGTTTCGGTATTGGTGTACGATAGTTTCCCCAATATTGCTGTTATTAATGTATCATACATAAACAATGGCGATAAAGACTTATTAATAAAAAAGTGGGTTAATAATAAATACAATATTTTAGCCCAAAACACCGCGCCAAATTTTTGGTCGTTCCAAGGCAGTTCGTCGGCGGCACGTGCCGACTGGGTTTTGCCATTAAAACCCGGTTTTATACAGCAAAATTTTATGGGCATGAACAATTCCGATTACGGCGGCGGAATACCAGTTGTTGATTTATGGCGAAAAGATGCCGGCCTTGCTGTTGGGCATTTAGATTTGGCACCACAAGAGGTTAGCCTGCCTGTATTTTACGGAAAGTACAGCAACCATGCCATTATAAGTGTTGAAAAAGAATTTAACGATTTATACGAATTTAAAATAGGCGATACCCTTAAAACACTCGAAACATTTGTTGCAGTGCATAGCGGCGATTATTACCAAACAATGCGGCTTTTTTCGGACTTAATGCAAAAAAAAGGGATAAAATTTGTTGAACCCGAACCCGAAGCTTTTGAGGCTATGTGGTGTGCCTGGGGTTACATGCGTAAATTTACAGCCGACGAGGTTTTGGCTACTTTACCAAAAGTTAAAGAACTTGGCATAAAATGGGTATGCGTTGACGATGGTTACCAAATAGCCGAAGGCGATTGGCGTGTTGATAAAAGCAGGTTTAAAGGTGGCGAAAAAGACATTAAAAAATTAGTTGATGTAATACATTCATACGGAATGAAAGCACAGTTGTGGTGGGCTCCAATGGCTGCCGACCCCGGTAGCGATATTCTAAAAAAAGACCCCTCGATGGTACTTTATAACTCGCAAGGCGCGCCTCAATATATTACATGGTGGGACAGTTATTACCTGTCGCCCGCGTATCAAGGCACAATTGACTATACTAACCAAACAATTAAAATGTTTTTAAACGATTGGGGTTTCGACGGCCTTAAACTCGATGGCCAGCATATGAACGCCGTACCTGCCGAATATAATTTTAACCGCCCGCTAGAGTACCCCGAAAAATCGATTGAAATGTTACCCGGCTTTTTCGAAAATATTTATAATACTGCACGCGGTATTAAGCCAAATGCAATAATTCAAAACTGCCCTTGCGGTTGCTGTATGTCGTTTTATAACATGGCACATACTAACCAGTTTGTGGCATCGGACCCCACAAGCAGTTGGCAAATTAGGCTTAAAGGCAAAACTTATAAAGCTATTGCCCCACAAGCAGCATATTTTGGCGACCATGTTGAACTTAGCGACAACGGCAACGATTTTGCCAGTTCGTTTGGTATTGGGGCTGTTTTAGGCACAAAATTTACCTGGCCAAACGACAACCCATTTGCCGAAAAAGGCAATTTATTGACAAAAGAACGTGAACAAATTTGGAAAAAATGGTTTAATCTTTACGAAGAAAAAAAGCTTTCGAAAGAAAAATATCTTGGCAATTTATACGATATAGGGTACGATATACCCGAAACTCATGTTATTAAAAAAGGCAACGAGTTATATTATGCTTTTTATAACAACAATTGGAACGGTACTGTAAGCCTTCGCGGATTGCAAAGTAACAAAACATACCGTTTGTACGACTACTTTAACAACGTTGAGCTTGGCTCAATAAATAGCAACAATGCTAATGTTAATCTTACATTTAAAGGCTTTTTGTTAATGGTTGCTACTCCTGTCGAGTAACAAATATACTTTCGATAACTTATTAATGGTTATTGTAAAAAAATAAAAAGAAAATTTAAAAGAAACGAAACGAAAGTTAATTTAATTATATATATTTGTTATTATAATATTAATATTGAATAATAACTTATCGTAATATTAAAATAAAACAATATGAAAAGAATACTTTTACTATTTACAATTCAATTGCTGGCCGTTATTGGTTATGCCCAGGTAAAAGGCGTAATTACCGACGAATTAAACGGCCCGGCTGTGGGGGTTGCTGTATTGATTGATGGGACAACAAGCGGCACTATTACCAATTATGATGGCAAATTTGAAATTGCAGCTAAAGCGGGCGATTCGTTATTAATAAGCTTTTTAGGATACGAAGTGGTTAAATTATATGTTAACAATGCTGACCAGTTTTTTAACGTACAACTTACCCCATTGTGGATAGGGCTCGACGATGTTGTTATTTTGGGTTACAGTAACAAATCGAAAACCGAGATATCGAGCGCGGTTACTGTTTTAAATGCATCAAAACTTAACGACACACCGTCCGACGATATTGCAGGGCTTATTCAGGGTAAAGTGTCGGGTGTGCAGGTTGTCGACAACTCGGGGGCACCCGGCAGTGGCTCCGAGATTAGGATACGAGGTGTTTCGACTATAAAACCCGGTAATGCCGAACCATTATATGTTGTTGACGGTATTATTGGTGGTTCGTTCGACCCTAATGATGTTGAAAGCCTTACAATTTTAAAAGACGCCGGGGCTACTGGTATGTACGGGGCCAGGGCAAATAAAGGTGTTATTATTGTTACAACAAAGTCGGCCAAATTGGGCGAACCGGTTTACGAGTTTAAAGCCAGTTACGGTTACAATTTAGCAAACCACGGTAACCTTAAAATGATGGACGGTAACGAGTTTTATACATGGAGCTCAGAGATGTATCGCGATAACGATATTCACGAAATTGATAAAATTAAGTTTTACTCCGATTATCCTAAAACTTTACAAAATTTAAACAATAATTGGGTCGATTTGGCTTTTAAACCAGCACCGGTTCAAAAATATTACCTGTCGGCAACCGGCAAAAACGAAAAACTGGCTTACTATTTAAGTGGTTCGTACTTTAACGAGGAGGGTACTTTTAGAAATACCGGATATGAAAAACTAAACTTAAGGTCGAACACTACTTACCAGTTTAACAACGCTGTTACCCTTAAAAACAACATAAACTTAAGTGGTTCAAAAGGTAAGTCGTACGATTATATGGATATGTATTATACTTTTTTGGGTGTACCCTGGGACAACCCGTTTAGCCCCGATGGGCAAGCACGCTACATTGATGGCAATAATGCCAAAAAACTTAACGATGGCACCGGCTGGTGGTCGCGCGACCCCGTTAACCCGTTCCATACTATCGACAACTCGGAACACAAATACTCGGGTGTTAATTTAAACTACGACTTATCGCTCGATGTAAAAATATTAAGCTGGTTAACTTTTACAAGCAACAACAGGTTAAGTTTTTCAACAAGCAAGGGACATAATTATTACTCGCCAAAAACTGCCGGTACATATAGCGGCAAAGGATACATAGCCCAGGAACAAAGTAATTGGTATGGAGCTTTGTCGTCGAACCTGCTTAGATTTAACCAACAGTTTGATAACCATAGCATCGACGGTTTAATTGGTGTTGAAGCCGAAAAAGGTTATAGCGAGTTGTTGGGGGTTGAAGGCAAAGGGCTGCCAAACGGTTTTAACGTGCCATCGGTAGCATCAATGGAAAAAACAATTAGCGGTGTTAACACAACCGAGGTTTTTCAGTCGTTTATTTCGCAGGTAAACTATAATTATTTAAGTACATATTTTTTAACCGGCTCGTACCGTATTGATGCCTCAACAAATTTTCCGCTTAACAACCGTGTTGCCAAATTCCCAGCTGTATCGGCATCGGTATTGTTAAGTAAGCTTGAGTTTGCAAATAATATTAACGGTCTCGATTTATTTAAAATACGCGGTAGTTTTGGTATTACCGGCGACCCCGAAATTGGCGCTGGCCGCTACATGGGCTTATTTGCGCTTAACTCGCAGTATAACAACAATTCGGCTGCAACACCTTTCCAATTATCGAACCCCGACCTTACATGGGAAGAAAACCACCAGCTTAATTTTGGTATCGATTGGGAAATGTTTAGCAGGCTTACTTTAAATTTTGATGTGTATAATAATGTTACCAAAAACCTTATTGTACTAAAAGCAATGCCATTATCGCAAGGTTTCGAAAGCCGTTACGAAAATTCCGGACAAGTTAATAATAAAGGTTTCGAGGTGGCTTTGTCGGCTGTAGTTGTTGACAATGACGATTTTAAAATAATTGCCGATGCTAATATTTCGAAAAACAACAACAAACTTAGCGGAATTGGGGCACCTATTACAACAACCATTGGTGGCGTTACCCAAATATACCGCGACGGTGCCCAACTATATACATTTTATCTGCCTAAATGGTTAGGTGTTGATGAACAAACAGGAGCACCATTATGGGAAAAAATTACCAAAGACAACGACGGAAATATAATATCGCGCGAGCCAACATCGAATTATTCGGAGGCACTACCACAAGAGGTTGGCTCAGCTTTACCCGACTATTCGGGCGGTGTTAGCTTAACAGTGCAGTACAAAAACATTAAGTTATTTACAAACGGTGCTTACCAGGTTGGAAACTATATTTACAACTCGACCCGTATTTACATGGACAACGATGGCCACGAACCATATTACAACAATATGTTAATGAAAGACGACTGGAGCAGGTGGGAACGCCCTGGCGACGTTGCCACGCACCCAAGTATGCAAAACAGTTCGTTGTCGACCGAAACATCGTCGAGGTTTCTCGAAAAAGGTAGTTTCTTTAAAATCCGCACTGTAAGCCTACAGTACGACCTGCCAAAACAAGTATCGAAAAAAATGAAACTTAAAGATATTTCGGTGGTTTTAACTGCTAATAACTTGTTTACATTCACCCAGTTCTGGGGACAAGACCCCGAGGTTACACTTACAAATGAATCGTGGTCGATGCCTGGCGTTTGCGATTTTAAATATCCAAACAACCGCCAATACATTGTTAGTTTAAATGTAAAATTTTAATGCCATAACTATGAAATCGAAAATTAAAGCAATTATAATAATTGGTTTGGCTGTTGTTTTTAACAGCTGTATAAAAGATTTAGAAATTTACCCATCGGACCAAATTAGCAGCGGTTCGTTAGCCGAAAGCACCGACGGGGTTGTAAATGTTACTAATGGCAACTACGCGCTTTTTAAAGATGGCGTTGAGTTCCAGGGTTTTACCGATGCAAATAACTGCTACCTGCGACAATACTTTCAGCTATCGGATTTTGCCGCCGACGATATTGTTTGCGGACAAAAAACCGAAGACCCTTTATACTTTAGCTTTACTTACACCCACTCGCCCGACCAGGCTAATGCCCGTTATTTTTGGTACATATCGTACAAAATTATTAACGGTGCCAATACAGCTATCGAAATTATAAATAAAAGCAGCAGTTTAAACGACGACCAAAAACAACTGCTTGGCGAGAACCTGTTTTTGCGCGCATTTTGCACTTTTAACCTGGCACGTTTATATGCAAAACCTTATGCCATAAGCAATCCCGATACCGATTTAGGCGTAATTTTGCGTCGATCGACATCGGAACCGGGCGAAAAAGCCAGGGCAACTATTGCCGAAACTTACAACTCGGTAATTGACGACCTTGTTGAAGCCGAAAAACTTATGAACAAACCACGTGGTAAAGAGTTTGCAAGCAAAGAGGCTGCCTGGGCATTATTATCGCGAGTGTATCTGTATATGAATGATTACGACAACGCTATTAAATACTCATCGTTGGTTATCGATTCAAAAAAATATACGCTCGAAACCGCCGAAACTTTCCCTAATTATTTTGCAACAGCCATTAACAATAATGAAACTATTTGGCTTATAGCTTTTACACCCTTAGATAACCGGGGTAAAGGTGGTTCTATAGCATCAATGCTTTACAGCGACGGTAACTCGGGCTGGGGCGAAGAGTTTGCATCGCCATCGTACCGCGCACTTTTACAGCAAAACCCCAACGATGTACGTAAAAATTATATTGTTACATCAACCAACGAAAGCGGAAAAATTGAATTAAAAAACGGGATAGAGGTACACTATATAACAAAATTCAGTTTCCAGGATGGCGACCCTAACCTGGCATCGCCGGTAATGTTCCGTTTAGCCGAAATGTACCTTAACCGCGCCGAGGCTTATGCAAAAAAAGGCAGCGATGCTCTTGCATTATCAGATGTTAACGAGATACGTAAAAACCGCGGACTTGAAAGCAACTTGTTTGAAACCGTGCCCGCAGGCCAAACAGCTTTACAAGTAGTGCTAAACGAACGCAGGCTTGAACTTGCTTTTGAAGGCCACAGGTTTTACGATGTTTTTAGGAACAAGCTTAATATGGACCGCTCGTACTGGGGATATCATATTGCTGGTCTTAACGTTAACCAAATTGACCTTAACACCCCACCACCGGCAACTATTAGTAACCTTATAATTAATTGGGATTCACCATCGATATTGTATTACATTCCTATCGACGAGATTAATGCCAATAAACTTTGTATTCAAAACTAATATTCACAATTAAAACTATATATTATGAAAATGAAACACTTATTTTTATTAGCCTTTATGGCTTTTGTAGGGCTTACATTTACATCGTGCGATGAAGATGAGCCCGAAACAATAACCGGCGAAGCATTATTCTCATTTACCTCCGACGGAAAAACTGTAACTTTTATTAACGAATCGACTTTCGAAAATGCTACCTATTTATGGGATTTTGGCGACAGCCAAACATCGGCCGACAAAAACCCTGTACACGTTTATGAGTTCAAAGGTGAGTATGTTGTTACACTTACTGTAACCGACAAAGGCGGCGCAACACACCCTATTTCGTCGAAAGTAAAAGTTGACAAAGCCAGTGTAGTTAACCTAACCGACAGTTCGTTTGACGATTGGGACAATATTACCGACACTAAATATGTTATGAGCAGCGGTGGCGAGAATGCAGGAATTGTTAAAGCTGCAAAAGTTGACTACGATGCCAAAAACGTTTATGTTTATCTTGAGTTTGAAGGCACTGTTGAGTACGGTTATTTTATGGATTTCTTTTTCGATAACGATAACGATACACTTACCGGAAACCGCGGTTGGTTATGGCCTCAAATGGGAGCCGATTATTTAGTCGAAGGCCAAATGTCGATACTTGATGCACATGCCGGAGTTCTTTCGTTTTATTTTAATGGAGCAACACAAGATGCATGGTCATGGGCCGACGACAAACCTTTTTCGACTGGTTATTTTACCGTTGGCAATTTTGCAAACATTGGTGCAAATGCTGCTGTTGAGCTGGCTTTTAACCGCGAAAAAGTAACCGGCCTTAGCAACGATATTGTTAAAATAGGTGTAATGTTAAGCGACCCAACATCGTGGGCCGATGTTGGTTATGCCCCCGATAAATCGTCGGACGACAAACCAGGTAGCGGTTTTTTAATCGATATGCGATAATTTAAAACTTGTTTACATTTAATTTAGTTATACATAAAACGTTAAGTTAAGCAAAATGCGATAGCCTGTACACAGGTAAAACAGTACAGGCTATCAATTTTTAAAACAAAAATGGTTATAGGTAAATAATTATAACCAAAATTTGGCAGGTTGTACTTACAAGCCGGTTTAATTACAAAAAAGCCGGCGTTAAATATAAAGGGGTTATGATTACTTATTATGTTAAAACTAACACTTATAAATAGCAATAAAACCTAACTAAAATACATAATGCTGTGTTTATACAGCTCAATTTTTGTTATATAATTTTTTTACAAATACTACTACAGGCTTTTACAAACAAAACTACAAATTACAATGCTAAAAAATAAAATGTGGCTTATTTATGCCTTAATAACAACAGTATTTTGGGGAGTATGGGGAGCTTTTACCGAGGTTTCGGAAGGGGCAGGTTTTCCGGGTACATTAATATATGTTGTTTGGGCAATAACTATGATAATACCGGCAATAATAGGTTTAAAAAAAATAAACTGGAAACTCGATTTTAACCTCCGTTCGGTTCTTTTAGGCTCGCTTATTGGGCTGTTAGGGGCAGGTGGGCAACTGGCGTTGTTTACCGGTGCAATTGTAAATGGCCCGGCTTATCTTATTTTTCCAATAATATCGTTGTCGCCGGTGGTAACAATATTACTGTCGGTATTGTTTTTGCGCGAGCGTGCAACAAAAGCCGGCTGGGCAGGTATTGTGCTTGCAGTATTTGCAATTCCGTGGTTATCGTACCAAGACCCCCAATCGGCATCGGGCGGGTATTTATGGTTAATTTATGCCTTAATAGTTTTTTTGGCTTGGGGTGTACAGGCTTTTTTTATGAAAAAAGCAAACAACACAATGCAGGCCGAGAGCATATTTTTTTACATGATGCTAACAGCAGTAATTTTGTCGCCGGTAGCATGGTTTATGACCGACTTTTCGCAACCAATTAACTGGGGATTAAAAGGCCCGGTACTTGCTTTTGGCGTTCAACTGCTTAATTCAATAGGAGCCCTTACCCTTGTTTATGCATTTAGGCATGGTAAAGCAATTGTGGTAAGCCCATTAACAAATGCTGTTGCCCCAATAATAACAATTTTATTGTCGTTGGCAATTTATACAGTAATACCACACCCATTTGTTTTAACAGGTATGGTAATAGCTGCAATATCAATATTTTTACTTGCAAAAGAATAATACACAGTATGCAAATTAACATAGGCAAAAATATATTTGTTATAGCGTGGTTAATTATAATGGTGCAATTTTTAAATGCTCAGCCAGCATTTAACAATATAACTATCGATGGCAATATAACTAATGTACAGCCAATGACAGGGATAGTTTTTTGGCAAGGTTCAAATACCAATACCGATGCTATATCGCTCGAGTTTTCGTACATGTTGTTTAACCAGGTTGTTACCGATAGTGGCCAGTATAATTGGCAAATTGTTGACGATAAACTTGCCGATATTGCATCGCGCGGGCATCAGGCAATTTTCCGCTTTCGCGATACTTATGTTGGCAAACAAACATCGGTACCCGATTATATTAAAAACATGCCCGGATATACCGAAACTAAAGGGTTGTCGGAGGGTAAAACCACATGGTTCCCCGACTGGACAAACGCCGAGTGGCAAAGGTTTTACATTGAGTTTTACACAAAATTTGCACAAAAGTACGACAGCGACCCCCGCATTGCTTTTATACAGGTTGGGTTTGGCCTTTGGGCCGAGTACCATATTTACGACGGCCCATTTGAGTTAGGTAAAACATTTCCGTCGAAAGAGTTTCAAACCGGTTTTTTTACAGCTATCGACACCTTATTTGTACAAACGCCGTGGTCAATATCAATTGATGCCGCCGACGAAACTTACTCGCCTTTTAGTCAAAACCCAAATTTAACCGGGCTTAAATTTGGCAATTTCGACGATTCGTTTATGTGCCAAAACCATAGCGGTTATAATAAAAGCTGTTGGGATTTTTTTGGCGCGCAGCGTTATACTTTTTCGCCCGCAGGTGGCGAGTTTAGCTATTACACAACCTACGACCAACAACATGTGCTCGATTATCCTAACGGTATTCACGGTAAGTCGTTCGAGCAAATGGCTAAAGATTTTAAAATATCGTACATTATAGGCAACGACCAACCCAACTATCAATCGATTAGCCGAATAAAGCAAGCCAGTATGGCATCGGGGTACAAGTTTAAAATTATATGGGCAAAAACTACCCCCGACAGTACCATAATGTTAATACAAAATATTGGCGTTGCCCCAATTTATTACGATGCCTGGCCTACGATTAACGGTGTTAAGGCAAAACAATCGTTAAAAAACCTTGCTGCTGGCGGGCAACGCGAGTTTAATATTGCCTCGGGGGGTAATAACCCGGTTGTTACAATTGAGTGTAACAGGTTAGTACCAGGGCAAAAAATTGAGTTTTACGGAACATCGTATAATAATATTAAAAACCAAAAAACAGGTTTATTAATTTACCCAACGGTTGTTAATAGTAACAGTGCAATTAATATAGTAAATACCCAAAACAATTATAAAATACTTACTGCTAAGGTTTTTAACATGCGGGGGCAATTAGTTTGCTCGCACAATTTAAATAATAGCAAATGGTTAATAAATAATAATTTATTGCCTGGTACTTATATTGTTCAGTTGGTTCATTTACAACAGGTAATACATTCGCAAAAAATAATTGTTAATTAAAATATTCGATAATGAAAACACATAGTAATAAAATTATTTTAGTAATAGCTGTTATATTTATTATATCGGGAGTTGTAGTTTTTAATTTATTTGCAAACAATAAAACCGGCAATTCAAATGGTATAATATTTCCGCAACCTTTTGCATTTGCTATCGACGACATGGGCTGGAATATTGGCAATAACGATGGTGATGTTGATAAACAGGGGCCATATCGTATAGGCATTGACCGTAACATGGATATTGACGATTACAAATGTATAGTTGAGGTTGGACAAAAAGTGGGTACACGTATCCAGGGTTTATTTGTTTTGGCCGAGTTCGACCGCGAAAACATTTTAGCTAAAGACCCAACAACCACATGGCTTGGCAAAAAATGGGACAATACTAAAAACGTGAACAGCCACCAAATAGATATTATGAATTATGTAAAAGAGTCGGCAGCATACCTTGAGTTTGGTTTGCATGGTGTTGGCCACGAGTATTGGGTTGATGGTACAAAAAAACGTGCCGAGTGGTACTGTACCGACGATAACTACCCTTGGCCACAGGAGAGCCTTGAACAACATGTTAGTTTGTTTAAAGATATTATGGCACAATACGGAATTTCGGAGCAAAACGGACACTCGTTTCCCGAAAGTTTTGTACCATGCGCCTATGGATATTACTGGAACCCTAACGGTTTATACAGCACAGGCAAAGTTGTGGCAAATGCCGGTGTAAAATATGTAAATACTTTGTTCGATTATATTACCGAGCTAAACCCGCCTGCCGAACCCAATGGTGGCGGTTTCGACAATGGTGTGGTGGTAGTAAACCGCATAAACTACGGAAACCCGTGGTATGCTTTATCGTCGTTGCCTAATGTTAGTTTGGCAAGCCAGCAATCAAATATTATTGAATCGCACTGGAGCAACTGGCTTGCACAAGACAAATTTTTGCAAAGCGAAACAAACCAGCAATGGGTTGATTATTATATGATGGTACAGGCCGACAGTTTAAGATATGTGGCCAAAAATACTGAGCAATTCAACTCGCAATGGTTGTATAATAAATACACCGTTGTAACCGAAAACCAACCCGGTACAGTAAATATTGATAATACCAACATGCCCCAACAACCCTATAAACACAAGCTTTTAGGCAATATGGTACTAAAAATTAAACTTGCGCCCGATACTCACATTAGCCATGCAAGTATCGATGGCGATAATATTTGTGCTTATTTTGAGCAACAAGGTTATGGTTTTATTTACTTGCCCGTGTTATCGCAAAAAAAGTATACACTTAATTACAAAGTTGGCACACAAAAAATGCCTGTTTACATTTATAATAAAGGCACTTACAATGTTTATTCGTTAAGCACTGCAAATAATAACACCATTGTCGATATAAGGATATACGGAACCCAGGAGGTTGACTTTTTTGGCGTATCAAACCCCAAAAACATTCGTATCGACAACAAAAAAATGGCACTGATTGATAGTAATTACGATAATAACCAAAAACATTTAACACTAAAACTTAAAGCACACAATATTCAAGGCGAAACCGCCCGAATAGCTTTAGAATACTAATTTATTGTTAACTATACAATTATGAAAAAATTTGCATTAAAAACAATAATTATAACGCTATGTTTGCTAAACGCGGTACAAAGTATTAATGCCCAAACAACAGCAATAAAATACCTAAATACAAATTCGCTAATTGCAAACCCCGACCGTGGCTGGTACGCCGATTACTATACTTTTTCAAATTATCTTAGCGGTTCGTACAGGCCGCTTAATGCCGACGAATTGCGCGAAAACCGCGAACAAAAACATATAACCCTTATTTTACGGTTGTTTTACCTTCATCAGTTTTTTGAAAGCGATAATGTTAGCAGCGAATACATAGCTAAAATGCAGGCCGATTTTGATGCAATTCGTCAGGCAGGCGTAAAATGCATAGTACGGTTTGCTTACAGCGATTCGCAAAACGCTGCAATTTACGATGCAACCCCCGAAAAAGTGCTTTCGCATATTAACTCGTTGGGCAATGTACTGGCCGACAATTCGGATATAATTCTTTGTGTGCAAGCTGGTTTTGTTGGCGCGTGGGGCGAGTGGTATTATACTAAAAATTTTGCTGGCGCGGGTTACGTGCCAAGTGCTATCGACCAGGCAAACAGACGGGCTGTTGTTGAGGCTTTGCTGGGCGTTTTACCCGATAATGTTCAGGTACAGGTTCGTACCCCGGCAATTAAACAAGCTGTTGTTGGTAATAATGTTGCAATATACGAATCCGAAGCCTACAACGGAACCAACAAATCGCGTATTGCTCACCACAACGACTGCTTTTTGGCCAATGGTACCGATTATGGTACTTATACAAATCTTACCGCCGACCTTGAGTATCTTAACCAGGAAACAAAATATGCAATTGCCGGCGGCGAAACCTGCGATGCCAGTAATGCAACCAGCGATTGCGAAAATTCGGTTCAACGAATGGAATTACTGCACTGGACTTACCTTAACAGTAATTACAATAAAGATGTTTATGAAAAATGGCGAAATCAAAATTGTATCGACAATGTAAATATTAAATTAGGTTACCGTATTTATTTAGACTCGTGCTTGTTGCCAAACTCGGCTACTGCCGGCCACGACATTAATGTTACGTTTTATTATGCAAACGTTGGCTTTGCTGCACCCGTTCAGTACAAAACTATTAATATATTGCTTATTAATACTTTAACAAGTAAAGTTTGGACTTTACCTTACAGTGGAACTAACGACGATACCAGGTTTTGGTTCCCGGGCAATATTGTGTCAACTGGTAAAATTACTTTACCCGACACATTACCAAGCGGTAATTACAGTATGCAGGTAAGGTTTGCCGACCAAAATACTAATTTAGCCAAACAAAGCAGTTACTGCATTCAACTTGCTAATGTTGCAACCTGGGACAATGAAACCGGGGCAAACAAATTAAACCATATTTTGGCTGTCGATACCAATGAGCCAACTCCATTGCCCGATAAACCAAATTTGGTTAGTGCAAATGTAGTTTCCGAAAACCAGGTTGATGTTACTTGGTTAGGTGCGAATAATAACATAACTGGTTTTGAGCTGTACCGTTGCCTTAACAATAATAATAACTGGGAGCTGCTTGCTGTATTGCCTGTTAACGTTTTTACTTATTCCGACAAACAGCTTACCCCGGGAACTAAATACTCGTACGTTTTACGCGCTGTTAATAGCTATACAGCATCGGGGTGGTCAAATATTATTACAGCAAGTACTTTAGGCACAACGGCTGGATTCGAACTTTTCAATAGTTTTAATATATACCCTAACCCGTTACATAGCCAAACGCTTTTTGTTAATAACCCTTTAGGTAAAAATGCTGTTTTATCTATTGTAAACAGCAATGGTAAAATAGTTTTTTCGCAACCAGCAAATAACAGCCAATTTGTAGTTAACAATTTATGTTTAATACCAGGAACATATGTGGTAAACATAACATTGCAAGGTTTGTCGGTAAGTAAAAAGCTTGTTATTGAGTAGTTACAATAATAAGCTTTAATTTACCAATAAAGCTTAATAGCCAAAAGTAGTATAACATAGTAATTTCAGTAATGCTGTTTTATTAAGCTAATAAATTTGCATTGAATTGCAAACGGCTATAGTAATGCCTAAAAAATAGCTTTACAAAATAAGTGTTTCGTAAAAAAATATAAGTATCAGCAAATAATGATAAGTTAACATAAAAGGGCATTGTGCTTTAGTGTTGTGGTTTATGTAAATAGTGCCGGTTGATAAGCTTTGCCTTATTGGTTTTATACCAAAATTGAGCTAATGGCTCAATCGATTGTGATTTTGTAAGTATTTCACTTAAAATCGTTAGTGAAACACAACAAACTCTACATGGGGGTTATACCTAAGTAAAGCGTTTGTTAGCAAAACTCCAACCGCTCAACTTAGGTTATAATGTGTTTTTTCAATTAAACATTAATAACTGAATAACTATTTTATGACAAAACAATTACTTAAACTAATGGTGGTTTTTGTGGCACTGCAAATTACTATAAACCTAAGTGCCCGCGATGTATATGTAAGTACATCGGCACAATTAGCCGGAGCTTGTACAAATGCTTTGCAAGGCGATGTTATAAAAATATCGGCTGGTAATTACGATGGCCCTTTTTTGCTTGTTGGCAAAAGTGGTGTAACCCTGCAAAGCAATGGTGGCACAGTTTATTTACGTGGTAGTTCCAGCACGTCGACTAACGGTATCGATATTTTATATATCGAAAACTCGAGCAACATTACAGTTAACGGTTTAAAATTTACCCGTAACTGGGGGATATCGGCTGAGGGTATTGTTGTAAGGGGCTCGGGCAATGCAATTACAATTAAAAATTGCGAGTTTTACGATATTGGCTGGGGAAATAGTAAAACCACATTGCCAATATCGAGCCAAAATGCACATGCAATTGTTGTTATTGGCACAAATTCAACACCATACACCAATATCGAAATATCAAATAACATAATACGCGATTGTATTACCGGCTATAGCGAAAGCTTAACGGTTGGCGGTAATGTCGATGGTTTTATTATCGATAACAATATTATTTATAGTAATACAAATATTGGTATCGATTGTATGGGGCATTTTAGCTGGACCGGAGCCCCGGCCAGTGTTAACTACGCCCGCAATGGTGTTGTACGCGAAAATAAGGTTTTTGATTATGCCGGTCCGGCATCGCTCGACGCCGCTGGTGGTATTTATATCGACGGTGGTAGCAATATTACTGTCGAAAATAATATTGTGTATAATTACAAAGTGGGTTTTTCAATTGGTTGCGAAACTCCTGGTAAAACCAACAATAATAATATTTTGCGTAATAATATTGCCTATAATTGCTCATTATCGGGGCTGTTTATTGGCTCTAACCAGGCTAACAGTTCGGTAAATAATACCAAAATTACCGGCAACACTTTTTACAAATGTGGTTTTGGAACTTACGATAATGGCCAAATTGCGCTCCAAAACAACTTAGGCACAGTTTTAAAAAACAATATTTTATACCCTGTTAACAACCGTTACGCAATTGTACAAATGGGTGGCACTGGTTCAACAACATTAAATGTTGCCTATAATTTATATTATCGCGATAATGGTGTTACAACAAACTTATTTCTTAATGTAAGTGCCGACAATAACCCGGTAAAACAAAACCCTTTGTTTGTTGATGCAGTTTCGGGAAATTTTAGTTTGCAAACAGCATCGCCTGCAATAAATGCCGGCGACCCTTTATACTCAGCCTTGTACGACGATTATGATATTGATGGACAACCAAGGGTACAAAGTGGCCGCGTTGATATTGGTGCCGACGAATTTGCGGGCAGTCAGCAATCGATAACTATTGACGGAAATTTAACCGATTGGTTGTTGGTACAGCCAATTGTTACAGCTACAAACCAAACATGCACAAGCTTAAAAGTTTTTAACGATAATAGTTTTATATATTTTGGCATTGCCGGTACAGGTATGCACGCTACTAATTATCATGTGTTTATCGATGCCGACAACAATAGCTCAACCGGTTTTCAGAACCCCGCTTTTACTCAGTCGGGAGCCGATTATATGATTGAAAACGGGCGGCTTTACCAATCAACCGGAACGGGTTGGTCATGGGCGCTGGTTTCGGCCAGCATAACTGTTTCAAAAAACACATCGGTAACCGAACTTAAAGTGCCATTATCGGTTTTTAACCAGTTTGCAGGTACAGTAAAAGTTGCTTTTACCGATATAAACAGCAGTTGGTCGTTGGTGTCGAAACTTGGATATGCAACGTATTCAAAACTTAAGAACGCGAGTATAATTAATCGTATCGATAACAGTATTATTAATAGTGAAATTAATGTATATCCTAACCCGGCAAATAGTTTTATTAATATAAACCTTAACCAATTACCAGGTGAAGCTAACATTAACATTTTTAGTACCGATGGCAGGTTAGTGTATAGTAATAAAACATTTAACAACAATTGCAGCATTAGCCTTTTGGGTTTAAGTACTGGTAACATGGCTATTGTGGTTGTCGAAAAAAATGGGGTTATATATCGTAACAAGGTTGTTATTTGGTAAGCATCGGTAAAATAATACTAATAATTACAATTATATTAATGTAAAACAATTTGAATTATGATAAAAAATGTACTCATGTTAGTAACAAGTTTTGTTTTGTGTGCAGGTTTATATGCGCAAAACCATTATGTAACCACAAATGGTAGCGATAACAACAACGGACAGTCGTGGGATAATGCATTTAGTAATATACAAACAGCTATTGCGGCCTGTAGTAATGGCGATACAGTTTTTGTTGCCCAAGGTACATATTATATTACCGAGGCTTTGGGGGTTGTTAACTCCGACCAAAAAGCGGTATCGTTAATGGGCAGTTACAATGCTGCCACAGGCAAGCGCAGTGTAGGGTTATTAAGTTCGGTTATCGACGGTTCGGCATTAACCTGCTCGTACTTTCTTGTTTCGTATGCAATACCATCAAATCAAATGTGTATCGACGGTTTTGTAATTCAAAACGGGCAGGGTAAAAAAGAGGGGGGCGCGCTTTATATGCGTTCTAACATGGTTTTGTCAAACTGCTTAATAACAAATTGTTATGGGTCAAATGGGGGTGCAATATACAATGCAGGCGGTAAAGTTACTAATTGTGTTATCGAGCTATGTAAGGCAACAAGCTCGGGCGGGGCAATTTATAACCGCGACAACGGCCTTGTCGAAAACTGCATAATACGCGGTTGCGGGGGCAAGTATGGAACAATTAGGAATAAACAAGGTATTGTACGAAACTGCGTGTTGCATAACAACAGTGCAATTGTAGCATCGTGGCCCGATTGTGGCGGAATTTTTAACGAAGCCGACGGCCAGGTTTATAATTGTATTATTGCCTGCAATTATGGAAACTCGTATGCTGCTTTACATAGCGAGGGTATTGCAAGTAATAATATTTGTTGGAACAACAAGGCTAAAGCTACACCAGCCGAAGGCCTTGCTTTTATTGGCGATACCCATGGTTCGGAGTGTTTTACAAATGCAGCCGTAAGTGGCAACTCAAGGGCTATTACTGCTATGCAGCTTAACGCCGATAATTATGCCGATAACGGCCCTAATTTTAAAATGCCGGTAAATTTTGCAGGCATTCCCGAAAGCGATGCCGACATTAAAGCCATGCGTGCTGCCGATTGGTCGTTTGCTCCCAATTCGCCTTGTATTAATATTGGCACATCTATAAACGGTTTTAATTACGATATTATTGGCACTCATAGGCCACAAGATAGCAATTGGGACATGGGAGCTTATGAGTACTTATCGGGGCAAACTGCTGTTTTACCTGTTGGTATTGAATTAGTTTCCGACACAGTAACTATAATTAAAGGCGAACAAGCCTGGCTTGCTGTTGCTTTTAGCCCGCAAAACACTACCGATAAATCGGTTATTTGGAGCATTGAAAACCAAAATATTGCAACAGTGTCAAATAAAGGACTGGTATCGGCAGCTAAAATAGGTAACACCTGGGCTTTTGCTAAATCGGGAGCCAACAATTTACTTATCGATTCGTGCGTGATAAACATTGTAAAAAAAACCGATGTTTTTGTACATGCCGATGTTAAGGCCGCCGATACATTATCGGTTGACGATTATGCGATACCTTCGTTTACTCACATGTTAGTTGCAAAAGAGGCTGCCCGGGCCGATAGTTCGGAGGCAAATTTGCAAAACCTTAAAACTGCTATCGAAAACCTGCTCGACAAAAATACCCCTTATTGTTTGGTTGCCACTATTAATGGCGACCCCAAAAGCCAAATGGCATTTACTTGGTTTACTAATACTTGTGTTACACAGGGCAGTGTGCAAATTGTTGAAAAACAAAACGCCGACACAACCGATTTTGCATCGGCAATAACTTTTGATGCTAATTACAAACTTGTAAAAAACATACCTTATGTTGTTGATGGTACGCCAATTCAGGAAAAAACCGGGCTTACAAACGACAGTACTCGTAGTTATCATAGCCATAAAGTTATGGCAACAGGGCTAAAACCTAACACTAATTATTCGTATCGTGTAGGTAAAACCGGGCACTGGAGCAATATAGGCTCGTTTAAAACCAATGACAACAATTTGTCGGAGTTCAAATTTTTGTATATGACCGATGCCCACCTTTTCGACGACCTTGATGGCGAATATATACCTGCCACAAGGCTTGCTGCACAGGTGGCTGCAAAACAAGCTCCCGATGCCCGGTTTTTGTTGTTTACTGGCGACATGGTCGAAAATGGCACATCGTATAATGGCGAATGGGAGTGGGAACAGTTTTTCGACAACTCGATGCGGCCGCTTATTCAAAATTTGCCAATGGCGCCTACCGACGGCAACCACGATGATAGCGAAAACCTTAATTACACTTACCATTTTAACACCGACAACTCGTTTAATAGTGTTGTTACTGTTAAACCGCAGTTCGATGGTATTACTTATTCATTTGTTTATGGCGATGCACTTTTTTTATTATATAGCCATCAAGACTACTGGCGAGCACCTTATAGCTATACCGATAAAACTTCGGAATATTTAACTGAAGTTGCCAACTGGATGAAACAGGAAGTAAAAAAACACCCAAACACCAAATGGCGTATTGCTGCTGTTCACAAAAATTTGTTTACTGGTAGCGGCCATCAAAACGACGAAGAGTCGGCTATGTTCAGAGAAATTATGCTTCCGGTTATGGACCAACTAAAAATCGATTTTGTTATACAAGGGCACGACCACGTTT
>CAZJCR010000005.1:27073-42969 GCA_964544385.1 uncultured Bacteroidales bacterium | reverse complement strand
ATTAAATAAAAAAATGGTTTATGGCGTTGCCATAACCCAAAAAAGTAAAACGATAAGTGTTTTTTTACAATAAAACATCAATGATAAATATTTTTATCATACGCGAACAATATTATCCATATTAAGCGATTCGCTCAAATATGTTCAATTGCACCATAATAAATAAATATAAACATGATGAATAATATTATTATGACAGCTTAACTCAAAACTCTTATTTTAATACCTTTGCCCAAAAATATTTTTTATGGAAAACGTACTTGACGACATTGTATATTCGGAAAATGTAACAGGTTTTACTGCTTTAGCGACCCAGTTTTGCAGCATGCTCGACAATACCGCGCTAATGAGCCAGCAACAATTTATTGACAAAGCCCACAGGCTTTTACCACTTATATATTTAAAGGCAATTATTTTACCCGACCTTGAACCTGTTATGCCCGATATGATTGAAAAAGAAGTTACCCGCGAAGAGTGGGAGGCTGTTTTCGAAACTGTTAAAAACAAATTAAAAAACCACGACACTTATAACCATAAACCCGAAAAAGCAAGCCTTGCCGAAAGTTTTGCCGATATTTATCAGGATTTGCGCGACTTTACTGTACTTTATGCAACCGGAAGTACCGAAATTATGAACGATGCTGTTTGGCAGGTTAAGCAAAGCTTTCGCGATTACTGGGGTCAACGGCTTGTTAACATTGTAAGGGTTTTGCATTTCCTTTTATATAACAATACAAACCTTAACACTACCGATGCCCTTACCCTTGATGATTTTGATATCGAAAAACGGGTTAAACATAACCAATAATTTTTTTTGGTACTTCGTTTAAAAAATCATAGGTTTGGGCACTAAATCATTAAATGCAAATACCATTGCATTGTAATAATTATCGAACGAGGTAAATCAAATGAATAAATCGATTTCGAAAGACGAACTCGAGAGCCTTGAAGTACAAGCTTTTGAGGGAGAAACTGTTATTATTGGCCACCAGCATGATATTAATAATGCTGTCGAAATATTAAAACGCTCTAATACAATAGGTTTCGACACCGAAACACGGCCATCGTTTAAAAAAGGGCAAAAGCACAAGGTTGCTTTACTGCAATTATCGACCAACAATACAGCTTTTTTGTTCAGGTTAAACAAAACCGGGATAAACAACGAACTTATACAACTGTTCGAAAACCCAAATATTACCAAGGTTGGTGTTGCCATTAAAGACGATATTAAAGCATTACAAAAACTTAAAGCTTTTACCCCCGCCGGCTTTATCGACATACAAGACAAAGTAAAAGACTTTAATATCGAAAATTTTGGTTTAAAAAAACTTGCAGGCCTGTTACTTGGTTTTCGTATTTCTAAAGCCCAGCAAACATCAAACTGGGAGGCCGATGAACTTACCGACGCGCAAATAAAATATGCTGCCACCGACGCGTGGGTATCGCTAAAAATTTATCAAAAACTTATTGAACTTGAACATAGTAGTTAAATAATTTTTGATAGTTTTTTTAGATATTTTTGCACAAATTTTAAAACTAATGGGCTATACAAAAATAACGCTTAAAGCTGGTAAAGAACAATCGGCACGCAGGCTACACCCCTGGATTTTCTCGGGTGCAATTAAAACTATCGAGGGCTCGCCAAACGAAGGCGACCTTGTTGATGTTTATGACAACAAAAACGAATACCTGGCCACAGGCCATTACCAAATTGGTTCTATAGCAGTTAGGATACTGTCGTTTGAGAAAAAACAAATTGACAACAATTTTTGGTCAACAAAAATTAAAAATGCCATTAATTACCGACAGTCTCTTGGATTTTTTAACAACCCGCAACTAAACGTTTTCAGGCTTATTCATGGCGAGGGCGACGGTTTACCGGGACTAATTGCTGATTACTATAACGGAACTATTGTTATGCAAGCCCACTCGGTTGGCATGTTTTTACAACTCGACGTTTTTACCGATATACTTAAACAATTACTTGGCAATAAACTTAAAGCTGTTTACAATAAAAGCGAAAGCACCGTACCTTTTAAAGCAAACCTTAATGCTGTTGATGGTTACATGTATGGCAACAATAGCGATGATGGAGTTTTTGAGTATAACAACAAATTTTTAATTGATTGGGAAACAGGACAAAAAACCGGCTTTTTTATCGACCAGCGCGAAAACCGCAAATTACTTGCCCAATACTCGAAAGACAAAAAAGTATGTAATGTTTTTGGATATACCGGTGGTTTTTCGATATACGCTTTACAAGCTGGCGCACAATTAGTACATACTGTCGACGTGTCGAAAACTGCTATTGCACTAACAAATAAAAATGTTATTGCAAACTTTGGAAACACAGTAAACCATGAGGGTTTTGCTGTTGATGCTTTCGATTTTTTTAACCAAACTACCGAAAAGTACGATGTTATTGTATTAGACCCGCCTGCATTTGCAAAACACCAAAAAGCACTTAACAACGCTTTGCAGGGATACAAACGAATAAACCAACGTGCCTTAGAACAAATAAAACCCGGCGGTATTTTATTTACATTCAGTTGTTCGCAAGCTGTAAGCCGCGACGAATTTCGAAAATCGGTTTTTGCTGCATCGGCAAATGCAAAACGAAACGTTCGTATTTTGCACCAGTTATCGCAACCTGCCGACCACCCTGTTAGCATTTTCCACCCCGAGAGCGAGTACCTTAAAGGGCTTGTTCTTTATGTCGACTAAAATTACTTTTTTAAAATAATTGAACCTAAAACACAACGACGTCAGGATTTATTTTCCTGACGTCGTTGTTATTATTACCCAAATTAAGAGATTCGCTCAATCAATTTAGATTTTGTAAGTATTTCACTACACTTCGTTAGTGAAACACAACAAACTCTACATCGGGATTATACTTAAGTTTTATGCGCAAACAAGCGATTGTTTTAAGCTTTCAATTTTATACTCTTCAATAATACGTTTAAAAGTTTCTTCAACCGATATAATTTCGGTAGCCAAATATGCATTGCTACCGGCAAACGAAAAGCCATTTTCTAAATCACCCTGAGCAGCATTAAATAAAGCTTTTGATATGCAAAACGGCACTTCTTTATAATTACAAGTTTTTAAGCATTGCCACGGACAGTTAACAGGTTTTGTTTTGCCATTTTTAATGTCGCGTACAAAATCGTTCTCAATAACCCTACCGGGCAAACCCACAGGGCTATCTATTAAAGTAATATCGTCTTTTGTGCAATTAACATAACTTTGTTTAAAAGCGTCGGCCACATCGCACTCATGGGTAGTAACAAAGCGAGTACCCATTTTTACAGCCTTAGCACCCGACTGCATAATATTATACATTTGGTTTCCGGTATAAATACCGCCACCGGCAATAACCGGAATCTCGATACCATATTTTTGTTCGTATGGTTTTACCTCGTTAACAGTTTCCTCAACTATAGTAAACAGGTTTTTACTGTTACTCTCGATATCTTTTTTACTAAAACCAATGTGCCCGCCACAAAGTGGCCCTTCAACAACAACTGCATCGGGAACACGGTTAAATTTGTCGGACCAGTATTTAAAAATTAGCCTTGCAGCCCGCGACGATGATACTTTAGGTACAAATTTGGTGTGGGTTGCACCGTAATCGGCAGGGTTTTGTAAAAACAAACCAGCACCAACAAATGCAACGTCTATTTGCTCTTCAATTGCAATGCGGAGTAAATCGTCAAAATCGGTAACTGCCATCATAATATTTACACCAATAACACCATTCGACAACGACCGCGCCCTTTGTATTTGTTTGCGAAGGGCTATTCTATTCGATTCTTTAAAATTTTTTTGATACCCGGGTTCGGTCATTCCAATACCTACTGCCGAAATAACTCCGATACCGCCTTGGTTGGCAACTGCTGAAGCCAAACCCGACAACGATACCCCTATGCCCATTCCACCCTGGATAATTGGTAACTTAACTTTTAACCCGCCAATGTTTAATGAATTCATGTTTGTCAATTTTTTTTGAGATATTTACTTTTGCAACACTTTATGATAAGTACACAAAGCGTACTTTAAAACATTACTTTACTTATTTATTTATGTTTGAGTAAAGCAACGCCACAAAAGTAACCGCAAAGTAACAGTTTTTGTAGTTTTAGGGATTTTACTAAAATTTTAGGGATAAAACAGCCATATTGTGACCATTTTATGATTTTTAGGGGCGAAATTTATTAATGATTTTAAATAAGTTTTTTAAAAGCATCAATATAAGTTTGCGAAACTAAAGCAGGGAACTCAACACCATCGAAAAAAACTTTATAACCAAGCGAGTTGCCTTGTATCTCTTTTATATGTTTTATGTTAATTATAAATGAACGGTGGCATTTAAATATAAAGTCGAATTCGGCTATTAAAATTTCAATACTTTTAAGCGAGCTGCGTATTAACTGCTTTTTAATTTCACTATCGGTTTTATAGTAAATCTCAACATAATTATCGGCCGATTTTATTAAAATTACCGAATCGGCTTTTAGTATTAATCCATCTTTTTTATAGTCCGACTCAAAACTAATTAGCTTTTCTTTTTTTAGTTTATTGTCTAAAAGTTTTGATGTTAATTGCTGTGCAGTGCGCAAATGAAGCCTTAACAAACGATTATGGTTAATAACAATAATTGCCACAACAGGTATGGAACCAAAAAATATGATGCGTAAAATATCGTAACCAGTAATAATGCTTAAACCTAAAAACTTAGCGTTTAAAATAAAATAGTTGGTCGATATTGTTAATATCGACCATAAATTCCAAATTATCTCGCGCTTAATGTTCCATTTATTAGTATCGAAAAGTTTTGGAAAAAAACTTGGCAAAAAAATTAAATTTATGCTCAATATTAAAAAAGTTGATGCGGCAAAACCTCCTACAAGATATGTTAACTGGCGTTTCGAGAATGTACTTATATCAAAAGGCTGTATTAAATAAAAATATGCCAAAACACCTATACTTATAAATAATATAAGTTTTGCATTGTATTTTAAATCGTTATTAAAAGGGTAAGGTTTTTTTAAGAATTTAAACATGGTGTTTTTTTTTACTTATAATTATACAACCCTCGACACTAAATTAATATAAATCAATAAATTAGTTATTTGGTTAACGAGTGCCAAATATAACACAATAGTTTAATTATAGTGTACTTTTTAAAACTATTACAAATTATTTGCAGCTTTTAATGCACAATTAAAATTCAGGAAAAGCAAAAAATAATAAACAAAAAATGTAACTATTAAAAAATTCGTATATCTAAAACAACAAAACCAAAAAAAATGAGCAATAAAGAACAAAGGTTTAAAGATATAATTTCGCAAAACAGTGGAAAAATACTTAGCATTTGTAAGTATTACAGCCAAAACACTGCCGATGCAAACGACATTTATCAGGAAATACTTATAAACATTTGGAAAAGCCTCGACAATTTTAGAGGCGATTCGGCTATTAGTACCTGGATATACCGCATTGCAGTTAATACATCGCTAACATTTACCGGCAAACTTTTAAAACAATCGAAGTTATTTGTAAACAACAACGAATTACTATCAAAAGTAATTTTAACCGACCATGGGGTTGAAAATGCGATTGAAAAAGAACACCAAATTGATGCACTAAATATTGCAATTACACAACTTTCGGTTATCGACCAATCGTTAATAACACTGATGCTCGAAGGCCTGAGCATGCGCGAAATTGCCGATGTTATTGGCATTACCGAACCTAATGTTAAGGTTAAAATTCACCGTATTAAAGAGTTTTTAAAACAACAATTAACTAACTACAACTATGGAAACTAATATTAACTATAAAAACAGTAACAATTTTGAACAACTTGTTAATAATTTAAAGGCACAAGACACCAAAAACATGCGACTTATGCGTGGTTTTCAGATTTTTATGAAAGTAATGGTTATTGCTTATATTATTTTATTTGGTGCACTTTTTATAAATGGATCAATTATCGATAAGGTATCGATGGCGTCGTATATTTTAGCTTTTACTATTTTCGCGCTTTACATGGGCAAATATTACCGCATGTACAAATCGGTCGATTACTCGCTGCCAACTATCGACATGCTAAAGCAGGCAGCTAAGCGTTATAGGTTGTGGCGTCCCGATTTGTTTATTGTTTTAATTCCAGTTTTGCTTATCGACCTTGGCCTTGTTTTGCGCGAACTTGGCCCTGGCAACCAAAGCTTATTTAACGATATTTTAACTACGCAGGTTATGTATTTTTTACTAATGGCAATTGCCGCGGGAGCTGGTTGTATAATTTGGTATAACCGCGAAAAACCTTTACGCGACAATGCCCTTAAAATGATTAAAGACATTGAATCGAATTAAAAAAAGTGGCTGTCAATAATAAAAAATTGGCAGCCACTTTTTTTACATAAACCCATATTACGCTTTATAAAACGCGCAATCTAACTAATTTTATCATCAACAATATTGGTTATTTGCGTTTCGAGCATTAAAGCCTGCTGTAATATTTCATTGCCCTGGTTTATTATATCGTTAACAAAATTTTTATTATCGATACCGGCAGCGTTAATTTTAACATTTAAAAAGGCTCCTTTAACTCCTGCACACGCAGCAATTGCTCCAACTCCTGCATCGGTAACCGAGTTTGGATTACCATTTTGCACCATAGCCAATGCAATTTGCATACTTTGCAAACAAAGCTGCATTGTTTTTAGTGGTATTTGCGATGCATTTTCAGTAGCAGCCTGAATAGCCTTATGCCTGTTATCTTTTTCGGTATCAGTTTTTTTGGGCAGTGCAAAGGCTTCCATAAGTTTATTAAAAGCCAGGGTATCATCATCAACCAATTTTAAAAGCTGCGATTGCAGTTCTTTAGCTTTTTCGGCCCAACCCGAGAACTCGTGCCACCTGCTGTCCCACCCGCGTTTATGCGCCGACAGGTTGGCAACCATGCCACCAAGTGCAGCCCCAAGTGCCCCCATGTATGCCGATATTGAACCACCGCCAGGTGCCGGCGACTCTGATGCTGTTTCGTTTGCAAAATTTATAAGCGACATATTTACAAGCTTTTGAGTGTTATTATCAGCATCTAAAACATACTCGATAATTTTTTTATTGGGTTCAAACGGGTAAAGTTCATCAAGGCCCATTGTTTTAACAGCAATTCTAATAAGTTCACTGTCGGGAACGCCTGCTGAACGTTGTTGCTTATTTAAAAAGTATTTACCAGCCTCAAGCATAGCGTTAAGCGGTACCACGCCTACCAGTTCGGAACCTGTAACCCGCAAGCCACGAATAGCAGCCTGCTGGCAGGCAGTATCAAATGCAATATGTAAAGGTGTAACAGCTAAGTCGGTAAGGTTCATCGATATTTGAGCAATATTATACTCGTTTATGTACCAACCAATTGCCTTAACCGATTTAAGCAGCCCTGGCTCGTAAACAACATTGCCATCGGCATCTTTAACAATTGCCCCGGTAATTTGCCCATCAACTCGTTTTACGCGTCCGCGCTCGCGAATATCAAAAGCCACCGAGTTTGCTCGCCTTGTTGATGTAGTGTTTAAATTAACATTGTAAGCAATTAAAAAATTGCGCGCACCAATTGCGATAGCTCCGGTTTTAGCTACTCTGGCATCAAAAAATGCAGGGCCAAAGTCGGGTTTCCAAACAGGGTTTGTAAGTTTTTGGGCAAGACCCTCGTACTCGCCACTGCGGCACGATGCTAAATTTTTGCGCTCAGGCCGCGATGCAGCATACTCGTAACAATATACAGGTATTTGAAGCTCGTTGCCAACACGTTGAGCCAGTTGGCGTGCATATTCAACGGTTTCGTCAATGGTAATGCCGCTTACCGGTATTAATGGGCAAACGTCGGTTGCACCAAAACGAGGGTGCGCACCGGTATGTTTCGACATGTCGATAACTTCGGCAGCTTTTTTTATTGCCAAAAAAGCAGCTTCGCAAATATTGTCGGGGTGGCCAACCATTGTAATTACGGTACGGTTTGTAGCTTTACCGGCATCAATGTCGATAATTTTCACACCATCAACCAATTCAATAACATCGGTAATTTGTTTTATGATGCGCATATCACGCCCCTCGCTAAAATTCGGTACACATTCAATAAGTTTTGACATATAGCAGTATTTTTATATTCGTTTAAAAATTATCGATAAAATATTTACCTAACCCACTGCCCATTAACCATAACTTTATCGATAGTATCGGTTGTGTAGGCATAAGGTAAAAACTCGTAGTTTTGTAAAGGTTTTGTTACAATAATACTGGCATTTTTACCAACAGTAATACTGCCGTGCGAGTGGCTTAAACCCAATGCATATGCCGCGTTAATTGTTACCGCGTTAATTGCTTCGTTGGGGGTCATTTTATAATTAATACAAGCCAGCGACATAATAAATTTAATATTGCCCGACGGCGACGAGCCCGGGTTATAGTCAGATGCTAATGCAATTGGCAGGCCTGCCTCAATCATTTTACGAACAGGTGACAAGGGCATGTTTAAAAAAAACGCGGCACCGGGCAATACTGTTGGCATAGTTTCAGATGCGAGTAAACATTCAATTTCGTTATTGCTTATGTACTCAAGATGGTCAACCGACAGGGCATTGTATTTAACCCCAACCTGAACGCCTCCGGTAAAACCAAGTTCGTTGGCATGTATTTTGGGCAATAAACCATATTTTATACCAGCCATTAAAATACGTTCGGTGTTGTATGGGGTAAAAAAACCTTTGTCGCAAAAAACATCGATATAATCGGCAAGGTTTTGGGCGGCCACCTGTGGCAACATTTCGTTAATAATTAAGTCAACATAATCGTCTTGATTATTATTAAACTGAGCAGGAACAGCGTGTGCACCTAAAAAAGTTGCTTTAATTTGAATAGGGTAATTGCTACTAAGCCTATTAATTACGCGCAACATTTTAAGTTCGTTTTGAGTGTCGAGCCCGTAACCGCTTTTAATTTCGACAGCACCAGTACCATACTCCATAATCTCGCGTAAGCGTTGCTCAGCCAATTTGTATAATTCATCTTCGCTGGTTTGAGCCAACAATTGAGCCGAGTTTAAAATACCACCGCCCCGTTTGGCAATTTCTTGGTACGACATGCCTTTAATTTTATCTACAAACTCTATCTCGCGACTGCCTGCATAAACAATGTGAGTGTGCGGGTCGCAAAAGGTTGGCATAACAATACGCCCGGTACAATCAATAATTTGATGCACGTTTGTTGGCAAACTAAAGTTTTGCATTGCGCCAAAATCGGTAATAATATTATTATTAACAACTAAATAAGCATTTTGCAAAACCGGCAAATTGTCCATTAGCGTACCAGCCACAAAATCCGGCGCATTTTGGCGAACTTGCAGCAGCTTATGTATATTTGTAAAAATTGTTATCATATTTATGTTTTTATAACTTACTAAATTATAAAATAGCTTGTTATTATTGGTTCACATCGGTATTTTATATAACATTAATTATTGTTACCCAAATTGAGCGATTCGCTCAATCGATTTAGTTTTTGTAAGTATTTCACTACACTTTGTTAGTGAAACATAACAAACTCTACATCGGAGTTAACCTAAGTAAAGCATTTGTTTGTTTAGCTCAAACCGCTATACTTAGGTGTTAGTTTATTTATTGACTAACCTTAACAACCATTTTTAAATAATTTAACATAGGGTTATAATGTCTTATTTTTTTTAATATATCTTTAATTCCGATAAATAAACAACATGTTTTAACTAAAAGTATAAGTTATGCAAAAAATTACTGTATTAATATTATTAACTATAATTACTTTACCAATTATAGCCCAGGATACCACACAAGTTAATGAAGCCAAAACCGGCTGGAACTTTGGGCTCTTACCGGTAGTATCGTATAATACCGATTTAGGTTTACAATACGGGGTTTTAACAAATGTTTACCAATATGGCGACGGCAGTATTTACCCGGCTTATTTTCATTCAATTTACGGCGAGGTATCGCGATATACAAAAGGCAGTGGTATTTACCGTTTGTTTTACGATTCGAAATACTTTATAAAAAACATACGTACAACTTTCGATATTAGCTATTTACCCGACGAGGCTCTTGATTTTTATGGATTTAATGGCTCGCAATCTGTTTTAAACAACGGGTGGCAAACTACCGGCGATACCCAATACAAAACCCGCATGTTTTATAAACATAAACGAAACATTTTGCGCGGCAAATTCGATTTTCAGGGAAAAACACCTTTTAACAACCTTAACTGGGCAGCAGGTTTTGAGCTGGCAAACTACAAAATTGGCACTGTTGATATTGATAAACTTAATAAAGGTAAAGATGCCGATAAAATGTTGCCCGATACTGCTACTCTTTACGACCTTTATGTTGACTGGAATATTATTAAACCCAACGAAACCAAAGGTGGTTTTTTTACATCGTTAAAAGCCGGGCTTGTATACGATACGCGCGACAACGAACCAAACCCTATGAAAGGGCTTTGGAGCGAAGTTGTTGTAGCCGAAACTTTTGGTGCAGGCTTTAATTTTACAAAATTAGCAATTACTCATCGTCAGTATTTTACAATTGTTAACAACAGGCTGTCGTTTGCATACCGACTTGGTTACCAGGGTGTTTTAGCTGGCACTGTACCTTTTTACTTTTTACCAAACATGACATTCTCGTACCTGCCAAGCTCAACCAGCGACGGATTGGGCGGTTCAAAATCGGTTCGCGGTATGGTGCGCAACCGAGTTGTTGGCCGTGGCGTTGCATATGGTAATTTTGAATTGCGTTGGCAGTTTGTACATTTTAAATTTATTAACCAAAACTTTTATTTGGCATTGAGCCCATTTGCCGATTTTGGCAAAGTACTTGTTGAACATAAATTTGACAAAAGCCTTATACCCGAAATAATTGACCAGTCGCAATACTTTAGCACAAAACCCGATAAACTGCATATTACTTACGGTGGCGGCCTGCATATTGCAATGAACCGCAATTTTATTATTGCTTGCGACCTTGGCTTTCCGGCCAACAAACAAGACGGTGAAATGGGGCTTTATATTGGAATGAACTGGTTGTTTTAGAAAAATTTTCGACCGATATATTGCCCCATACGGAGCAATTCCCATGTCTTTTCATTTTCCGCTGTTTTTAATTATTGCTATTCATCTACAATGAATAGTCATAGAAATTGTTGATTCAATCGATTTAGATTTTGTAAACATTTTACTAAACTTGGTTAGTGAAATGCTTTCAAAACTTTCATCGGGGGTTACAACTTTAACTATTTTAACTTTACCAATGCGGGTACCTTTAAAACATGTTAACAACTAACCCAAATAACTATTTTCAATAAAAACGAGTTGTTTTTCAAGCATCTCAACTTTTGTCATAACAAAACCATTAGCGCGGGCATGTTCAATTGGTTTAGTATAAATAGCATCAATTTCGAGTTTTCGTTTATTATCAAAATCAACTTTCATACTTGGGGCATAAGGTTTCATAGCTTTTGTCGATTCGAGCATAGTATAAGCAAACCGCTCATCAATTTTTACACCACAAGCATTTGCAGCCCTAACAACCTCTAACATAATATCATAAACAAGGCTACATGCCGACTTATTATTAAGTAATTTTTCGGTAGTTGTATTAAGTGCCACGCATAGCCCATTAAACGGAATGTTCCAAACAAGCTTTTTCCATCGGCTTTTTAACAAATTGCTTGTAAACTCGGCTGGCACTTGCGCTTTATCAAAATCAAAAATTACATTTTCAATAATTTTACTATCGCAGTTTTTATGGCAACCAACTGTAATTTTGCCGTAATCGGAATGTAACACGTGCCCTTTGCCAATTTTTGTTGAACAAATAAAAGCTAATGCCCCGGCAATAGGTTGGTTAATAAAAGTTTCAGCTAATTGTTCTTCGATATTAAAACCATTTTGTACCAAAATTACATGCGTTGAACTATGTAAAAGTGGTGGTAAAATATTTTTTAACAAAAAATTGTTTGTTGTTTTTAAGCAAACTAAAGCAACATCGCAAGCTGGCATTTGGTTGCTATTGCTGTATGCATTAACATTGTTTAGCATAAAATTACCCAATACCGTGTCAACTTTTAAACCATTTTGTTTTACAAATTCGTAGTCGCTATTAAACAAAAAATGAACGTCGTTACCGGCTTTAGCCAACATACCACCATAAAAACAACCCAACGCTCCGGTACCAACTACTGCATATTTTAAACCCATAAAATTTTAACTTATTTACAATTAACAATAACACTTGCACTATTAAGCTCCCCCGATTTGGCAATAACAGTAAACTTATCTTTTGTGCCTTTTTTTGCCTTAACAATAACTAAAGCCAACCCGTTAAAAGCCTCGCGCTTATGCGATGCAAATGTAGTAAAGCAAGCTGCATTTCCATTATCGGTAGCAACAATTATACCTGGACCATCGATACTAAAATCAATTAAATTGTTCGATTGTGGCACTAATAAACCATCGGCATCGCAAACCTTAACGGTAATAAACGACAAGTCGTTGCCGTCGGCAAAAATAGTGCTGCGGTCGGCAGTTGCGGTAAGTTTTACAGGGTTACCTGTTGTTTTAATTATTTGTTCGGCCCAGTGTTTTCCATTTTTGTAGGCTACAGCTTTAAGTTCGCCTGGTTGGTAAACAACCGAATCCCAACGTAAACGGTATTCAAACTCGGCTTTTTTCTTTCGTCCGGCCGATATGCCATTAACAAATAATTCAACCTCGTTGCCCGATGTAAAAACATGTACCGGGGTAATTTGCCCGACACGTGTTGGCCAGTTCCAGTGTGGCAAAATATGCACCATTGGCAGTTCGGGACGCCATTTAGCCTGGTACAAATAAAATCGGTCTTTTTTAAAACCGGCAAGGTCGATAATTCCGGTGTACGAACTACGTGCCCAATAATATGGGGTAGGTTCTCCAATATAATCCCAACCTGTCCACACAAATTCGCCCGCAACAAAAGGGTGGCTGTCAACACTTTTAAAAACCTTATCGGCCGACGAACCAAAATCGACA
Source organism: uncultured Bacteroidales bacterium (assembly GCA_964544385.1). Lineage (GTDB taxonomy): Bacteria > Bacteroidota > Bacteroidia > Bacteroidales > SZUA-534 > CAZJCR01. The sequence goes on along the minus strand of CAZJCR010000005.1, from coordinate 29,867 downwards.
GCATAAAGCTCGTACGAACTAACCTGGCATGTTTGCGAGTTGCCACCGCGGCCGTCGCGTGTTGGTGAACTAATTGCAGGTGTGACCGGAAAAAAATAAACTCCGCGGCTGCTAAATGCCGACGCTGTTTCGCTGCTTAAAATTACTTTATCAGGAAACTGTTTATGAAAAACATTATATTGCGGTGCTGTGCGTATTCGGTCGGTGCCTTCAAACTCGGGGTCTTGCCTTATTCCCTCGCCTTGATAGTTAAGGCTTATAATATCGGGAACCACAGGTAATGGCATATCGGGTTTTGCATAGTTCATTGCCAAAGTTGTTGGCCTTGTTGGGTCTTCGTGTTTAATTATATTATGTATCCTTTGTGCTACTTTTGCCCCATCGTGGCCGGTATATTGTTCGCCAACTTCGTTGCCAAAACTCCACATAATTACCGATGGGCAATTGCGGTCGCGGCGAATAAACGCGCGGGTATCGGGCTCGCTCCAATCGGCAAAAATAAGATGAAAGTCGTGAGGAGTTTTTTTCAGTTCCCACGAGTCAAAAATTTCATCGATAACTAAAAAACCCATTCGGTCGGTAAGCTCTAAAAGCCCCGGTGCCGGTGGGTTATGCGACATTCGTATTGCATTACAGCCCATTTCGCGCAACAATTCTAATTGTCGTTGGGCTGCCCTTACATTAAAAGCTGCACCAAGCGCACCTAAATCGTGATGTTGGTTAACTCCCTTTATTTTTACAAGTTCATCATTAACAATAATTCCTTTATTAGCATCAAAAACAATATTGCGTACCCCAAAACGTGTTTTATATGTATCGATAATTTTATTATCGCTATACAATTGAGTTACTGCAATATATAAGTTTGGCTTTTGCGTGGGACATGGCCCCCAAAGCTTTGGATTGTTTAAAATAATATTACCGCTAACTTTTGTTTGCCCGCCAGCGGTGCAATTTGCAATAATATTTAAACTTTTAGCAACTGGTTTACCGGTAATATTACCGGCAGTATCGAGTAAAAACAAATTTGTTACCGCTTTAATTTCGGCCTTTGTTTTGGTATTATTATCGATGCAAATTTCGATATTAACGTTGGCTTGTTTTTTAGTAATGTTGTTTGTAGTTATAAAAGTTCCCCATTGCGACACATGTATTTTATTTGTTTTTGTTAACCAAACATTTCGGTATAAACCACCGCCCGGATACCAGCGTGCCGAGTGGTTGGGGTTGTCGACACGAATAGCTATTTGGTTTTGACCCTTTACAATATAAGGTGTTAAATTAACGCGCCACGATGCATACCCGTATGGCCACCCTCCCACTAAATTACCATTAAGCCAAACCATTGCATAGCTCATTGCACCTTCAATATCTAAGTAAATACATTTGTTTGTGTCGGCATTAGTAATATCAATTTTTTTACGATACCAGCCTACCCCGCTACTTGGTAAACGGCCCATTCCACCGCTAACCTCGGTATTCCAACCAACCATAAAAGGCTGGTCAATGGCCCAATCGTGTGGTAAGTTTACTTGTTGCCAGTTACTATCGTCAAAACCGGGTTGTACAAAACTAAAATCGGCACCGGGGTTTCCACCCGGACGAATATGTTTATTCGCGCTATCGGCAATAAAGCCATTTGCCGTTGGTAATATCCAATTTTTTAAAACCATTTTACCAGCCTCAACTTCAACAGCTTCAGTGGGCTTTGCATCGGCTTCTTTTATAATATTGGGAGCATCAACAGCCGGACGTACATCATAAATAAGGTTGTCGGCCAAAGTAAGCGAATCGTATTTAAAAAATTGCCAACCTTGGTTAATTAACATGTTGGTGCGTCCTGTATTAACTATACCTTCATTTTTTGTACAGCTACAAACAGTTAAAGCAAAAAAAATTATAAAAGCGGTAATACCTTTAAAAACAGGCTTAGTTAATATCATTGTTTTCATCTGTTTATATTTATTTTTTTATAGTCAAAATTGCTTGCCCCGGTTTATCGGGGTTCGTGTGTGATAAATTTCCTTATTGATGGATGTTTCGTTTTTAATACTTTTATAGTTAAAGTCGAAATGCTTGCACCAGTTTATTGGGGAAACAACCAAATTAAATTTAGCTTTGCTAAACCCGCAAGCCCGATTAATACGTATTTATGTAATAATTCAACATGTGCGTTTCGTAATTATTTGTTATTAATTATCACCCAAATTAGCGAATCGCTCAATCGATTTAGACCCTAATTGAGCTATTAGCTCAATAATAAATAGCTTTTTATCAACAATAATTACAAAACAATAATGTGTGTAAATTATTTTTACTACTCAAATATTATCGTTTTATTAACTGTTTCGTTACTATTCACAAATCTAAAAATATAAACACCGGCAGACATTGAGCTGTCAATATTTAACTGTCCTTTTGGCTGTAGTTTATGTTTTGTAAATACAATTTTACCTTCACTGTTTATAACCAAAACAGTTGTGTTATTGTTGTAATTGTGCAAATTGTAATTAAATTTTCGGGTTTTATTTGGGTTTGGATAAATGGTAGCATCAAAAGCCGGCGATATGTTTATGTTTGTGTATTCCGAAACATTGTAAACAACAAAACGCGAAAAATTTTGTAAAGGCACACCATCGATACCATATATACCTGTACCTGTATAACTTACAAAAACCGAATCGCCTTTAAATATTTTATTAGCAACAAATAAAGTAATTATTTTACCCGACACCTTGAACGAGTCAACATTTACTTTGCCATGAGCGGTTTCGACCGAAATGCCATTAATATC
>CAZJCR010000005.1:226-27063 GCA_964544385.1 uncultured Bacteroidales bacterium | reverse complement strand
ACATTTTTGTTTACTGTTAGTAATACGGTTAAACCTTTAGTATTTGCAACAGCATCGGTTAACGAAGTAGCTGTTAAAGTATTTTGTACTATAAACGAATTAATTATTGATACCCGTACCATTTCGTTCGACACAAGTTTACTGCCTGTATAAAATAGTTTTAATTGCTCGTTAATATTAACAGGTGCCTGTAATTCAATTATTAACAAGTTGTTATTGTCGGGGTTTACAATAACCGAATTTATATTAACTTCAACATTATTAGCTGTAATTTTAAAGCCATCAATTCCGTCAACGTCGGTTTTAAGCCCGGTATTAAACTCAACTTCGACATGTTTTGTATCAATAGTTTTAGCATTTAATGGTAAAGGGTTAATAGTCCAGTTTTTAAGTTGTTTTATAAAAGCTGTTAGCTCGAGTGCATTTTTTTTATGTTGTGCAATTGTTGGGTGGTAATCAATAGCATATCCAAGCTGGCCCTGTGCCGACATTTCGAAAAACCACACATTGCCTTTTCCTTTTTTTGTAGCACTGTCGGCAACAAATTGCAGGCATTTACGCACCTTTACTAAATCGGTTGGCGACAACATAGGCCCGGCAAGGCAAACAATTTCGGGATTTGTGTATTTTGTTTGTATAGTATCAATTAACCGTAAATAATTCGATATATACAATGCTGTGTCGCCTTTATTAACGCTAAAATCGTTTGTACCAAGGTTTATGCACACTAAATCGGGGGTAATATTAAAACTATACTTGGGGTTTTCGTCGGTTAAAAAAACACGGGTATAAAGGTTTGCCATGCAATCGGGGTTACCATTAACCGGCCCGTTGTAGTTGCGGTATACACCTATTCCCGATTTACTTACAGCCATATGCCTTGCGTTAAAATTTCGCGATGTTAATGCTGCATAAGTTAGATAATGATTTTCGGTAGTTGGGCCAAATGTTTCGCCATTTTTGCCCTCGTTGCCGTAACCACATGTAATTGAATTACCAATGTATTCGATAAATTTTTCGCGTTTTGTTTCAATTTGCGTAAGGGTTGCACCATTATCTAAAACAAAACCATAAAATGTTGTTTTGCCAAATTCCTGCTCGGTTAGCTTAAAAATTTCAATTTCGTGTGTTGTATTGGTAAGGTTATCGGCTAATTTATACACTTTTTTACCAGTTGTAACATGCAGTTTATCTAAAACTAAACCGTCAATAATTGTATAATAATAGTTTTGTCCTTTGCTATCGTCAAAAATTACCGAAACCGACGTGCCTGTAAAACAAGCTCGTATTGATACACCTGAGTACGAGAACTCCGGGGCTAAGGTGTTGGCAAAATTAATACGGCCAGTATATTCAATACTACTATGGTTTGCCGGTATAGTGTCGGCCGAACCTGAACAACTCATTACAATTATAATTATTGATAATAAAAAATAAACCTTTGACATAATAATAATATTTAATTTTTTAACAGTATAAAAAGCTTTAAAGTATTTTATACTTTTTATACCAAAAGTATAAAATACTTGCTACTAACCAAACAAAAAATAATTTGCAGTTTAACTACTGACATAAAAAAAGCCGGTGTTAAAATTTTCATTTTAACAACCGGCTTAAAGTTAGATTACCGAGCCTATATTAAAAATTATATCGTAAACCCGAGTATACACCCAATGAATAAGGATAAACTGTTCCGTCGGTATTTATTGACCGTAATGAGTAGCGCAATGTTGGTTGCAAATTAAACATCAGGTTATTTACTAATGGGTATTGCATGCCTATGCCAAATATACCATTACAACCTACAGTATTTATATCTTCAATTTCGGCATCAAGGTTAAAGCGTTTGCCATCTTCTTTAATGTATGCTTTGCTGCGGTACATATAATTGGCGCTTAAACCGCCCGACAATTTTAGCTTAATTTTTTTATCGATTATTTTATAGTTTACAACTACCGGCAACTCGTAAAATTCAAAAGTTTGAATAAAATCGGTTTGTAAATCGGGAGTTTGTTTCGATTCGTATAAACCAGGCACTGTTGGCAGGTTTTGGTCAACCTGATTATTAGCTCCTGAAAAAACTTTAATAATTTCGTTTTGCGAACCTTTAATGTTTATATTCCCCGACGATGTGTTAACCATATAATATCCCTCTTGGGGAACGCTGTATGTTCCACTGGTGTATAAATCAATATTTTCGGATATTTGCCCGGTTTCGGAAAAATAAATACCCGACTGCACGTCCCAACGGCTCGATACGCCATAAGCCACATCGACACCTGCAGAATATGAAACCAATGGTTTTTCGTTTTTATACTGTTGTTCAAGGCTGCTAAGATTATCTGATTTCATCAGGCTTCCTTTGTTAACGTCGTAAACATCGCGATAACTTAATAAAGGTGTTGCATTTACTGCAACCGACCATGATGCTTTTTTTGTTGCATTAGCATTATCGTAGTATAATAAATCGTTTTTATAAAGTTCTAAAAGACGATTGTCGTAATTTATCGATTTAGGCTCGTTATTGGTTTTAAGAACTACGCTGCGTACCTGCATTTGATTAACTGTTAACTCGTTGTTGCAAGTTTTACTTTGTTGTTCAAAAACAGGGGCTTTATTATATGTATTGTTGCTTGCAAACATAGGTGGTAAAAGGGTACCCGAGCTGTTAGCTTTTTTAATATTTGGTTGGTTGTTGTTTTCAACCTCGTCAACCTGTGCAGGCTGTTCGGGAACAATTGTTTGTGCCGATTTATTGCTTAAATCAGCTTTTGGCTTTGGCTGTTTTGTTTTGTTATCAACTGCTGGTAATTGTTTTTCAACTTTTGAAGGCTTAACATCATTAGTTTTAGCAGTGTTAATATTGTTATTATTGTTAACATGCTCTACATTATTATTATAAATAATTTTATTTTCAAAGTTTTGTGTTTGTGCTAATTGTTCAACAGGTTTATTTGTAAGCAAATAACCAGCCCCAAACGATAAAACGATAGCAACACTTGCTGCAATACTGTATAAAATATTGCGGCGGCGTTTAAAGCGTTGTCGGTTTAATGTATTTTCAATATTTGTCCATACAAAACCAGGCGGTTTTTGCGAGTAACCGTGTAAACCGTCTTTAAAAATTTTATCAATGTCGTTGTGTAAAGTCATAACTATTTACTTACTACTAATTTAACATCTTGCTGTTTTTCACTATATAAGGCTTTTACTTTGTCTTGTAAAATTACCCTTGCGCGCGAAAGGTTCGACTTGCTTGTTCCTACCGAAATACCGAGCATATCGCCAATTTCCTGGTGCGAGTAGCCTTCGATAGCGTACAGGTTAAACACCATTTTGTATTGGGGTGTTAATTCCTGTATTAGTTTTAGTAATTCCTGACTCGATATTTCGCCCATAACATCTTCGGTTGATATTTTGTAATCGTAATCACTAATATCAGACACCGGGTAAAGTAAGTTATGTTTGCGAAACCGTTCGAGTGCGCAATTAACTACAATCCGTCGAACCCAACCTTCGAAAGAACCTTTAAAATCGAACTGGTCGATTTTGGTAAATACTTTAATAAAACCATCTTGTAAAATATCTTCGGCCTCGGTATAATCTTTAGCATATTGCAAACAAACTCCAAACATTTTGCCTGATAGCCTGTCATATAATTTACGTTGACAATCGGGGCGGTTTTTTTTACAACCTTTTATTAATTCATCTAAATCCTGTACTGTTCCGGACATATAAAATGGGTTTAAGTTATTTCCCAGACACCGAACTAATGACGTGCCTGTTTTTAATAAGGTTGCGCACTTGTTTTATTTTTTCTTTCGAATTAGTAATAATCCTATAAAAGTTAATAAACCATTTAGTATAAGTAATTCATATCCAAATTTATAACCAAAAAACAACAATTCGCTATATATGTCGATAAAAATGCAAATTATGGGCGATATAAGCGCAATTATCCAAACGTATTTGTCGTGTATGTTGTATTTTGTAAACAGGCCAAATGCGTACATTCCAAGCAAAGGCCCGTATGTATAGCCGGCTACTTTAAATATTGAGCTAATTACGCTGTCGTTGTGCACTATATTAAACAGAACTATTACAATGCCAACAAAAATGCTAACTAAAATGTGCATTATTTTTCGCACCTGTATTTGTTTTTTTTGCGTAAAGTTTTTCCGTTCAATTTCAAGTATGTCGATAGTAAACGATGTTGTTAAGGCTGTTAGTGCCGAGTCGGCTGTTGAATAGGCAGCGGCAACAATTCCAAGCATAAAAAGAATTGCAACAACAGGTGGCAGATAACCACGTGTTGCTATCATCGGGAAAAGGTTGTCGGCTTTGTCGGGTAAGGCTATTCCGTTATTATTTGCATACATATATAATAATGCGCCTAAAGTTAAAAAAAGTATATTGGCTGGTAAAAAAGCGGCACCATACCAGTACATATTTTTTTTGGCATCGGGTAAACTGCGGCAACTAAGGTTTTTTTGCATCATATCTTGGTCTAAACCTGTCATTACTATTGTTATAAAGGCACCACTTAAAAATTGTTTAACAAAATGTGTTGGTGCTTTTATGTCGGTAAAAAACCAGGTTTTTGAGTATTCGCTTTTTATAACTTGTTTTATTGCCGAAGTTATCGACATATCCATTGCCCCGGCAATAAAATACACGCACAAACCTACTGCCGACAGCATAAATAAAGTTTGTAACGTGTCGGTCCAAATTATAGTACCTATGCCGCCTTTAAAGGTGTATAACCAAATTAACAATATAGTTACAAAAACTGTTACCCAAAAGGGTATTCCCCAGGCATCAAAAACTGTAAATTGCAATACATTTGCCATTAAAAATAACCTAAATGCTGTACCAATTGTGCGGCTTAGCAAAAAAAACGAGGCACCGGTTTTGTACGATGTTTGCCCAAACCTTTGTAACAAATATGTATAAATACTGGTTAAATTAAGTTTGTAATATACTGGTAACAAAATGTTTGCAATAACAAAATAACCTAACAGATAACCTAAAACCATTTGAAGGTACGAGAATTGTGTTGCCCCTACCCAGCCTGGTGCCGATATAAATGTAACCCCCGACAGACTTGAGCCTATCATGCCAAATGCAACCACGTACCATGGCGACTTTTTGTTGCCTAAAAAAAACGAGTTATTATCGCTTTTTTTACCAGTAAAATACGATATAACAAAAAGCAAAATAAAATAACCTGATAAAACTATTACAATTGAAACTGGACCCATAAATCAATTAAATTTAGATTAATAAAAATCGGGTATAAAGAAAAGAAATTGTTACTTTGAAACCTCATTTTTTTTAACATGAACCTACAACAAATTCCATCAAAACTGCTCGAAGATGCAGTAAACGAGTTTTCGAGGTTACCAGGCATAGGCAAAAAAACTGCTTTACGGCTGGTATTACATTTGCTTTACCAACCAGCCGACGAGGCTTTTAGGCTTGCTAACAGCATTACCGACATGAAAGAAAATGTTAAAATTTGCCCGGTTTGCCACAATATTGCCGACGGTGAAATGTGCAATATTTGTTCAAACAATAAACGTAACCACGAGCTAATTTGCGTTGTCGAAACTATTAAAGAGCTTATTGCGATTGAATCGACAGGGCAATACAATGGCGTTTACCATGTTTTAGGTGGACGAATATCGCCGATGGATGGCATTGGTCCCCGCGAATTAAATATTGGTCAACTTGAAAACCGTGTTAAAAATAATATTATTGCCGAGGTTATTCTTGCACTTAGCACCAATATGGAGGGCGATACCACGGCTTTTTACATTTATCGTAAACTTAACCCTTACAATGTTACTGTAAGTACTTTGGCGCGTGGAATATCAATTGGCGACGAAATTGAGCATACCGACGAAATTACGCTTGCACGCTCGCTGCTAAACCGTACTCCTTATACCGATAAATAAACATTGCTCTTTTTTTTATAGTAAGCATTTCGACAGCTATTTTTTGTTTATACAATCAAAACTATCGAAATTCGTTATAATTATTGTTATTAAACAATTACTAAAAACAAAACTCATGAACAAAACAACAGTACTATCATTATTGGTTTTTGCATCATTGGTAACATCAAATTTATTAGGCCAAAGCGTGGCTTTTAACCCCAAAAGCTGGGACCAACTGGTTACTTTGCAAAACAAAAATCTTCCAAAATCAATAATAGTTTTGGCCGACTCGTTATACAACGATGCAAAAAATTCGGGTATACAGCCACTAATGATAAAAGCTGCAATTTTTAAATGCAATGCTATTGAACAAATAAACGAACAACAATCGGTTCAACATATTAGCTTTTTAGCAAATATTGAACCCGATTTTAATATTATAGGTAAAGCAGTTATTAACAGCCTTATTGCCGAAAAACTTTGGCAATACTACAATTATAACCAATGGCGTATTTTAAACAACAGTTTTATCGATATTGTTTTTAACAATAACGAGCTTGATAATCACGATAGTTTTATCGATAAAATTACATTTTACTATAATAACTCAATAAAAAATATTAACGAACTAAAAAAAATCAACATAAACCAATTTGCCGATATTATTGAAAATGGCACAATTGACCAAAATATAAGGCCAACATTGTACGATTTATTAGTTAACCGGGCTTTATTATTTTACACATCGGGAGTTGCAAGTTTAACCGACACAAAACAGACAACCTATGCCGAAACTTTTACGGCTTACCCCACCATAAACGAATTTGTAAATGCGCAGCTTAACCCTAACCTTTTTTCAACAACTCACTTTAATGCGGCAACATTATATCAAACCTGGCTTAAATTCAGATTAACCGTAAACGACAATAAAAAGGCCCTGTATTTTGCGCATTACCAATGGCTTAATTTTATTCATAATACCGACAAACGCCCTGTAGCCGACAGTATTATGCTAAACTCGCTTATTGAGCTTACCGGCATTTACAAAAACAATACTGAACTTTTATCGTTAACTTACTATAAAATAGCCCGGTTATATTACCAAATATCAAAAAACAACACTCAAAAAAACAGAGACAAAAACTACCAACTACGCATAAACGCTCACATGTTTGCAAACAAAGCACTTACAATTAGTTCCGACAGCACAAACACCTACGATATTAAAAACCTGATAAACGAAATTGAAAAACCCGAAATTGGGTTTTTGGCACAAGAGTCGGTTTTGCCCGAAAAGCCTTTTAGCATAAAACTAAACTACCAAAATGTTGATACTGTTTATTTAAAAGTTTTTAAAATAAACTTTTACAACCATTTTAGCACTGTTAACCAATATCATAAACCCGACGAGATATTTGAAAAGCAAATAAAACAATCGCAACTTACCGATTCGGTTATTATTGTTTTACCATTAACCGATAATTTTTTTGCATATAAAGCAACTTACTGGCTTAAAGGCTATAATAAAGGGCTTTATATAATTGCATTGTCTGACAATAAAAAGTTTGACACTACCAATGGAAATGTTGAATACACTTATTTACAGGTTAGCAATTTAACTCAGGCACAAAAAAACAACAGTAATAAAATTCAAATAACTGTAAACAACCGCTTATCGGGGCAACCACTTAAAAATGTTAAAGCCGATTTTTACCAGCACAACCTTTATCAGCATAACAATACAAATAATATTAAAAATATTGGCTCATCGGTATCGAACGCAAATGGCGAAATATTTTTTGACGGCGCAAAAAACAACTCGGTAAGCTACATACTTAGCATAAATAACGATACCATACTTTTTGGATCGCCAATATATATTTACAACAAATACAAAGCCCCGGCAAAAAACAAAGCTTTTATTTTTACCGACCGCGCCATATACCGCCCCGGCCAAACTGTATATTTTAAAGGCATTATTTTAAACAGCGTTCCCGATAAAATGCCAATACCAATTATAAACAGCAGCATTAACGTGTCGTTGCTCGATGCTAATTCGCAAAAAGTGGTTTCGGACATGTTTACAACCAATACTTATGGTTCGTTTAACGGAAGTTTTTCGATACCAAACAATGCAATTAATGGCCAATGGACATTACAAACCGATAATGGACAGGTAAATATTAGTGTCGAAGATTATAAAAGGCCAACTTACAGTGTAAAACTTTTTGACCCCAAAAACCAGTGCAAGCCCGGCGGTGTTGTTAAAATAACCGGTAACGCGCTCAACTACAATGGCACACCTGTTAAAAATGCAACAGTTAAATATAACATTGAACGAAAACCATGGTTAACGTTTTCGTTTTACGGCATTTCGTCGCCAATGCATGTTGCTAATGGCACAACCTTAACCGATAGCGCGGGAAACTTTGAGATTACTTTTACAGCCCCGATGTTGCAAGGGGAAAATTTATATGGCAATGGCTACTCAATTGATGCTATGGTAACAAACCAATCGGGCGAAAGCCAAAATGCCAACACACTAATTACAGTTGGCAACAACTCGCTCCAATTAATTGTTACAACCCCGCAAACCGTTAACCAGCTTATTAAACACAATTGGGCAGTTGAGTCGGTTAACCAATTTGGCGAACATCAAAAAACAGATATTAATTTAACTATTTATAAACTTATTAGCCCAAATAAACCTTTTTACCAAGATATTTGGGACAACTGCGACACTACAATTGCACAAATTGTTGATATTACCGACATTACAAAAAAAACCGATATATTGCCCAAAAACTGGAAAAGCACTTTAAAACCCGAAGATAAACCTGTTTATAGACAACAATTTAGCCAAACCGACAGTGTTACCTTTTGCCCCGACAACCTTAACAAATGGGCTCCTGGCATTTACAAAACCGTTGCACAAACCACCGACGAGTTTGGACAAATAGTTGAATGCGAAAAAATATTCGTGGTATTTAACCCCAACTCGAAAAAATCACCTTACCCCGAAGTATGGTTCACCCATAGCGACATTACTACTTGCGAACCCGGCACATCGGCATCGGTAATAATTGGCTCAACCCAAACAATGTTTGTTTTATTCGAAGTTGCCAGTAAAAATAATATTATACATAAACAATGGGTTAAAATTAATAAACAAACCAAACGGTTTAGCTGGCCTGTAACCGACGATATGCGGGGCGGTTTTGCAATGAATTTTTACGCCGTGAACAACGGACACGTTTACCAACACAGTCAGTTGTTTTATGTGCCGTATACCAGCAAACAGCTTAATATTGAGTATATATCGGTAAATAACAAAACAAAACCGGGGCTGCCGCAAACTATAAGCTTAAAAATTAAGCCAAAAACCGGAATTACCCAAAAATACGAGCTTACAGCAGCTATGTACGACATGTCGCTCGATAATTTTATTAACCATAACTGGAGTTTTAACCCTTTTACATATTATAATTACAGCAAATTATGGGAACCCCAAAACTTTGACATTAAGCAATCGGTTAAAAAAGATTATCGTTATAAACCATTACCTTACAAAAAAACACCTGTTTACGACCAAATAAACTGGTTTATGCCCCGGCAACGCTTAGCTTACAAAAGCCAGACAAATGCAACAATACAGGTTAAAGGTTTTGGCAGTTTTGAAAACAACGATACCGATAACCAGGAACTTTTTGTAGTTGCCGACTCGGAAACTGAACCAACTACAATTAACAATAAACCAAATGCACCAAACCTGCGGAGCAACTTTGCCGAAACTGTTTTATTTTACCCGTCGCTTATAACCGACAGCCTTGGCAACGTTACTTTTAACTACACCATGCCCGACAATTTAACAACATACAAACTTTTACTTTTAGCACAGTCGGAAAATTTAGATTATGGCATTGGACAACAAACAATTACCGCCCAAAAAGAAATTATGGCACAAGTATTTGCCCCCCGGTTTGTTACCCAGGCCGATACCGTAACTTTTGTAGCTAAAATTGAAAATATTACCAATAACCAAATAAACGGCTATGCTTTAATAAATTTTACCGATGCATTATCGCAAAAAAATTACAACAAATATTTATTAACCCCCGACAGCATATTTTTTACAGTAAACGCCAACAGCTCTACAACGGTTAAATACACAATGGCTATTTGCGACACAATTAATATTTTACAATACTCGTTTTTGGCCAAAAGCAACAACTTTACCGATATTGAACAAAATACAATAGCTGTTTTGCCACGCCGTAAACTTATTACCGAAACAATGCCTTTATGGATTAATGGTAGCGGCAGCAATAATTTTGAATTTAAAAACCTGCTCAATAGCAACCAAAACAACAGTATTAATAATAAATTGTTTGTAATTGAACTAACAGCAAACCCGGTTTGGTACGCTATATTAGCATTGCCACAAGTACAGGCATTAAACAACAATAGCACCGAACATACTTTTAACACACTTTATGCCAATAGCTTAGGTAAATATATTTGGCAAAACACACCTAATTTGGCAACTTATTTTAGTTACCTGCAAAAAAACAATAGCAGTAGTTTGGTATCGCCAATGCAAAAAAACAGCGAATTAAAACAAACAATTTTAAACGAAACCCCGTGGGTTTTAAACGCGCAAACCGAGCAACAACAAAAAAACCAGTTACAACAATGGTTCGATAAAAATAATATCGACCAACAAATAACCGAATCGGTTTATAAATTACTGCAAACCCAAAACCCGCAAGGCTGGTGGCCATGGTTTACCGGAATGTCGGAGAACAGGTACATAACACAACACATTACCAAAGGCTTATTGCAACTTGTAAACTGCAATGCCATTGATTACAACATAATTAGCCCATTACTTAAAAATGCAGTTAATTACCTCGACAATAAAATTATTGACGATTACAATAAATCTAAATTAGATAAACAAGCCGGGATTAGTGTTTTACAGGCCGACTATTTATATACGCGTTACCTGTTAAAAAATAATTCGCCGGCAACCGAAACCGCCAATGCAATAAGTTTTTACAGCCAACTGGCAAAAAAACAATGGCCAAAATTGCCTAAAAATGCGCAGGCTTTACTTGCTGTTTACTTTTACAATACCAACGACACTGTTACAGCTAATGCAATAATTGAGTCGATAAAACAACATGCATTGTTTAATACCGAAATGGGAATGTATTGGAAAGAGAATGTGGCCGGTTATGGCTGGTACAACGACCCCATTGCTTTTCAATGTACAATTATTGATGCTTTTACTCAAACCAACCAACCAACGCAATTAATTAACCAAATGAAAATATGGCTGCTTAAACACAAGCAAACAAACCATTGGAAAACCACAAAACAAACAACAGCAGCTATTTACGCCTTATTAAACAACAATAAATTTATTACCGACAGCGCAAATATTACCATCAAAACCGGTAATACAGTTATTACGCCACAACAATATAAACAACAAGCCGAACCTGTAACTGGTTATTTTAAACAAACTTTTAACTCCGATAAAATTACCCCGCAAAACGGCAATATTACTATCGAACGTGAAGGCAACGGGGTAAGCTGGGGGGGCGCGTATTGGCAATATTTTACCGATGTCGCCAGTGTAAGCCAATTTTCGGGCGGGTTAAGTATCGATAAAACAATTGCAATTGAAACCGATACGCATAACGGTAAAAAACTAATTAAAACAACCAACGGACATGTTTTTAACGTTGGCCAAACAATTACCGTTGTTTTAACAATAACTACCGACCGCGAAATGGATTACGTGCAAATAAAAGATAACCGCCCGGCATGTTTCGAACCGGTTTACGAGCCGTCGGGGTACAACTATGTTGGTAGCATTGGGTACTACCAAACAACTACTAATGCCGCAAAATATTTTTATATCGAGCATTTGCCTAAAGGAACTTTTACCTTGCGGTACACTTTAAATGTTACTCACAAAGGTAGCTTTACTGCGCCACCGGCATCGGTACAATGTTACTACGCGCCCGAGTTTAGCGCGGGTTCAAAAGGTAGCCGTATTATTGTTGAATAATTATTTCTGATAATAAATAACACTTAACTAAAATGCGTAATATATTTGCGCATTTTATTTTTTGAACCCGATTTATATGAAAATTGCACTTACAATACTGCTACTTGTACTGTCGAACACTTTTATGACTTTTGCCTGGTATGGACACTTAAAGTTTAAAGACTTTAAATGGTTCGACAGCCTGCCACTTGTGGCCGTAATTTTAATAAGCTGGGGGATTGCACTGTTCGAGTATTTTTTTCAGGTACCCGCAAACCGAATAGGTTTTAAAGGTAATGGCGGCCCGCTTACTTTAGTTGAGCTAAAAGTTTTACAAGAGGTTATTACATTAGTAGTTTTTACCTTGTTTACTTTAGTGTTTTTTAAAACCGAAACTTTTAGACTAAACCATGTTATTGGGTTTATATTTTTAATACTGGCAGTTTACTTTATTTTTAAAAAATAACCCCGTTTTAATAAAATTACAATACAAAAAACAACACATATGTAATACTAATTACAAAAACATGTATGTTAAATTTTGCCCAAATAGTTATTGAATTAATATAGCCCCCACATATTATTGTATATTTGTGTTTAATACCTAAGTTAAGCGATTGTTCGCATAGCTATAACAGCTTAACTTAGGTAATATTATTTTTGGTATGCAACCAACAAAATCGTTCTGCCTCTATTTCGCACCTTATGACATAGTTTCTTACCCCGTTAGGGGAAGCATATCGGTAGAAAACAGTATTCCGGATGTTTGTTCCGCCCCTATGGGGGCGTGAGGTTTTCATCGCATCATATTATCTACCAAGGTTTCGCGCATACTTTGCTAACCTAAGCTTTATAAAAACCAGCCAAAGTATTAATTAAACTATCGATAGCTACCGGCTTTTTTACAAAACCTTCAAACAAGCCATTGTTGGTTGGCAGTTGTTCGTAGTTTATCGACGATAAGGCGAATAAAGGCACCTGGGGGTTAATAATTTTAAGTATGCGGGCAATATTCGAACCATCAAGCTCAGGCATAACAATATCAATAAACACAGCGTTAATACCTTTGTTGTATTCGCATAAATCAATGGCCTCGGCACTACTTTTGGCCCATATTGTTGCAGCCCCGGCAATGCCCAATGCAAGTTTAATTTGCTTGTAACTTGTTTCTTCAATATCGACAATTAAAAAAACTTTTGTTTTTAAAAACTCGCTAATTGTTTTAGTATTTGTTGTACTGTTTACAATATTATTATCGAGCTTTAATGGTATCGAAAAATAAAATGTCGAACCTTTTTGCTCGGTGCTTGTAAACCTTAAAAACCCGCCCAAACTCTCTACTGTCTCTTTTACAATATTCAATCCAAGTCCTAAACCTTTATGTAAGCTAACATATTCGTTACCTCCGTGGTAAAAAAGTTCAAATATTTTATCTTTTTGATTTTCGGGTATTCCAACACCAGCATCTTTAACAAAAAAATCGACCATATTGTCAACAATATTATAGCCAATAAAAATATCGCCAACTGGGGTATATTTTAATGCATTCGACATTAATTTATCAAATATTTTAATTATCAATTGTTTGTCAGAATAAACCATTACCGGTTCACTATTTTTTTCGGGATAAACAGTATGTAATACTATTTGTCGTTCGTCGTCTGATATTTTTTGCAAAAATTCTCTGTAAACTTTATCAATAATTTCGTTCACATTACAATCGGTTTTATTAGCTTCAATTGTCCCCGACTCCATTTTGCTAAAGTCAATAATATCGTTGAACAAATCCATAAGAATTTGCGTGTTTTGGTCAATATATTTTAGGTAATCGACCAAATCGGACCTGTCGGCCAGTTTGGCTTTTAACAATTGGGTAAAACCTTTAACCACGTTAATTGGGGTGTTAACCTCGTGGCTAACATTAGCCAAAAAAGCCGATTTTAGTTTATCAGATTGTACCGCTTTTTCGTTGGCCTTTATAAGCTCTTCTTTTATCATAATATTTTCGGTAACATCAACATGTAACGAGGCATAGTTTATAATCTCGTTTTTGTTGTTTTTTATCGGGAAAATAATTACCGAGTCCCAGTATAATTCGCCATTTTGTTTTTTGTTTTGAAACACGCTTCTCCAATTACGTCCCTCGGAAATTGTTTGCCAAAGATGCTTGTAAAAGTTGTCCGACATTTTTCCCGATTTTAATATCGATATTTTTTTACCAATAACGTTTTCAATTTTATAGCCGGTAAGTTTTTCAAATACCGGGTTTACAAACTCTATATTCCCGTTTAAATCGGTTACCACTATACAAATAGGTACTTGAGTTAGTATCTCGCTTTGCCACAATAAATGCTGGTTAAACAAAAAGCTTTCGGTAATATCTTTTATTATAACAAAGGTTTTTGTTATACTATTAACATGTTTTTTAAAAATTATTTTTAATTGCACATAACGTTTGTTGCCGCGGTTATCGGTTATCCAAATATCAATATCGTTAATACTGTTTTTTTGTTTATTTAGTTGTTTTAAAAACTTTTTAAACCGGGCCATTTGGTCGGCTGCAATAAAATTATCGATAACAATTTGTTTACTGTTTTTATCGATGCCTAAAATTACCGATGCTATTTTATTAATAAATACAATTTCGCTATTGTTATAAACAATAATACCTGTTTCGGTATTTTGCGATACAAGTTCAAAATCGGCTGTATACTCATTTATTTGTTCGTTTTTACCGATTACCTGTTCATCGTGCTTTTTACTTTTACTTATCAATATTATTGTATACACTATAACAATTATCGATAACACAACAAAAACAATACCCCCACCGGCAAATAATATGTTGCCCGGCCTATAGTTATTGGCAATAAAACAAGCCATTGCATTACAAACAACCAATAAAAAAGCAGGCAATAATATATTAAAATGGCTTTTAAGCCCTTTTATAAAAATGCTATAAAACTTCATTTATGTTACCCTTTGTTACTTTGGCTAATATACACTATAAAAAACTATATATTTTACATTTAATATAAAAATTAGTTTCGGGTTTAAGTATGTATAAGTCAATTAATAAACACAAAATAAACAGCCTTTTACATTATAATTATCATGAAACCAAAAAGCCAAAAAAAGCATATACTAATAAAATATTTAGGCAGTAAAATAAACTGTGTTATATTGCACGTAGGTGTTTCAATAATAAGTGAAGTGAATTAAATACCTGCCTTTTATTAAAAAATTAAAACGCGTTATGCAATTGCTATGCAAATACATAACGTAAAATAATTATGTAAAACTAAAATCGAATATTATGAATTTTTTAAAGAACATGAAAATTGGTGTACGGCTCAATATAGTATTGGGTACGGTAATGTTGATAGTATTATTGTCGCTTGGTTTATTTATTTTAAGCGAGCAAAAGCAAAAAACACTCGACGACGCAAACCTGCGCATGACAGAACAGGCAGCCGACCTTGCCAACTATGTTAACCAAATGGTTGATGCTAACCAAAAAATGGTTGAATTAGCCATAGTAATTGCCGACCAGCATATTAAATCGTTGGGCAATATTACAATTACCGACAATAAAATAACCTACAATGCACAAAACCAGGTAACAAAAATGGTTGAAAACGTTGAAGTAAAAACATGGATTGCTAACAATACCGTTATACAAAACAATACAACTATAGTCGATAATATTAAAGAAAAAACCAACAGTACAGTTACAATTTTTCAACGCGTACCACAAGGTTATTTGCGTATTGCAACTAACGTGTTCGACTCGAACAATAAACGAGCTGTTGGCACATTTATACCTAACAATTCGGAAGTTGCTACTACAATATCGGCAGGCAATATTTATAAAGGCCGGGCTTTTGTTGTCGATGGTAATTACTTAACCGCATACGCGCCAATTTACATTAATGGTAAAGTTGAGGGAATGATTTACACCGGCATACGCGAGGCCGATATGACAGGCCTTGCCAATATTTTTAATGCCAAAAAATATTTCGATACCGGATACCCTTATATTGTTGACATAAATGGCGATGTTTTAGTACACCCTACTATTACCGGCTCAAATGTAAGCAATGAGTCGTTTATCCAGCAGATGCTAAAATCGGGACAAAATTCAGGTGTAATTGATTACCTGTGGCAAGGTAAAAACAAGTTTCAATATTATAACAAAGTACAAGCTATTGATGCTTACGTGTGCGTAACAATTTACGAGTCGGAGCTAATGCAGATAATAAAGAAATTCCAAATTGCACTTGGTATTGCAGTTGTTATTGGTATTGCAATTTTTATGTTAGTTATATTAAGCATCAGTAAAAATATATCCGACTCGGTAAACAAAGCCGTTAAACTATCGGAAGCCATTGCCAATGGCGACCTTACACAATCGCTCGACATTGACCAAAAAGACGAGATTGGGCAACTTGCAGGCGCGCTAAACAAAATGGTTGAAAACCTTAAGCAAATTGTTGCAGTAATTGTTAGCGGCAGCGAGAACATTGCATCTGCAAGCCAACAATTAAGCAGCACATCGCAACAACTATCGCAGGGCGCAACCGAGCAAGCGTCGTCGGTTGAGGAAATAAGCAGCACTATGGAAGAGATTGCAAGCAATATTGAACAAAACAACGACAACGCGCTACAAACCGACAAAAGTTCGACACTTGCCCTTACTAACATCGAAAGCGTGAGCAAACTTTCGGCAAATTCGGTTGAGGCACAACGACAAATTGCCAGTAAAATTCAGATTATTAACGATATAGCTTTTCAAACTAACATACTTGCACTTAATGCCGCTGTTGAGGCTGCCCGTGCTGGCGAGTACGGGAAAGGGTTTGCTGTAGTGGCTGCCGAGGTGCGCAAACTTGCCGAACGCAGTAAAATTGCTGCCGACGAAATTGTGTCGCTGGCTAACAACAGCCTTACTTTGGCCGAAAATACCGGAAACCAAATGAGCAATGCTTTGCCAAATGTAAAACGGACTACCGACTTAGTTAAAGAAATTACTGCATCGAGCTCAGAGCAAACAAACGGCGTAAACCAGGTTAACGGAGCTATTCAGCAACTTAGTAATGTTACCCAGCAAAACGCGGCCGCCAGCGAAGAGATGGCTGCCAGTGCCGAAGAATTATCGGCATCGGCACAACAACTTAAAGAGATGATTATGTACTTTAAAACCGATAATGGTACAAAAAAAAACAAACAAACTTTTGGTAAACAACATACCAACAACAACTTTTCAACAGCAAAAACCATTAATACAAAAACCTCCTCGGCCACTAACAAAAGCAATAGCGTAAAGCTTAACATGTTTACCGAAAACGAAAACGATTCGAACTTTGAAAAATTTTAAAACATAAGTTATTTAAGCCCCGGTTAATTTAATCCGGGGCTTTTTTTTGCTTACAAGTATAAATAAACATAACTACCTATGTTAACTAAACATAAAATCTAAATTTTTATTAAACTAAAACTGTCATTAAAACTATATTTTATTTTACAATAGTTTACATTATCAAATTTTTAAATTTGCACATAACATTTATGTATGTTTTAATAAACAATTATAAATATGGGCATAAAAAAATTAAACCGTAAAAAACCAAATTGGTTAAAAATTACATTAAGCATACTAATAATTATAGTTTTGGCCTTTGCATTATTGCCACGTTATGCACAAAAGGCTCTTATTTTTCAAAAACCGGGCATTAACGATTACACAATTTTTAAAAATCGTGAAATAACAGCAACCAACCCGCAACCATGGCAAATACACCCAAACTACAACAAATTTTTGCCCGACAGCCAAACAATTTTACAGCTTGAGCAATATCAAACTATTGCATTTTTAATAATTAAAGACCAACAAATATTATTAGAACAATATTTTGACAACTACAGCCAAAAATCAATTACAAACTCGTTCTCGATGGCCAAAAGTATAGTGGGCTTGCTAATTGGTGCTGCTATCGACGACGGTTACATCGACTCGGTAACCCAGCCTGTATATTCTTTTATCGATAGTTTTAACACCCCACAAAACCGTTGCCTTACAATTTACCACCTTTTAACAATGAGCTCGGGGTTAAACTGGAACGAGAGTTACTCGTCGCTGTTTAGCACTACCACTAACGCGTATTATGGCAACAATATTAAAAATCTTGTAAACACATTACAAGTTGTCGAACAACCAGGCAAAAATTTTAAATACCTTAGCGCAAACACCCAGCTTTTAGCCATCATAGTTGAAAAAGCAACTGGCATGAGCATATCGGATTACACCGCCAAAAAATTTTGGATACCAATGGGTGCCGAAAACCCTGCACTATGGAGCTTAGACAAAAATAACGGAACCGAAAAAGCTTATTGCTGCTTTAACTCAAACGCTCGCGACTTTGCCCGTTGGGGACAATTAGTTTTAAATAACGGTACTTGGCGAAACGATACTTTAGTATCGCCAGCTTTTATTAAAAGCTCGGTAACGGCAGCATTACACCTTACCGATAATACCGGTAAAAATATCGACTATTACGGGTATCAATGGTGGATACACAAAATGGGCGAAAACGAAATACCATACATGCGCGGAATTTTAGGTCAGTACGTATTTGTATTACCACACTACAATGCAGTTGTAGTGCGTTTAGGGCACAAGCGTAGCAATAACTACACAAACAAACACCCAAACGACACATACTTATACCTTAAAACCGCCGAAGATATTTTACAAAAACACACGAACAACTGTAATATTAAATAAACCTACTAACTATGTTAAAAAAAACAAACTTTACTAAAAACGGTAAAACACTTTTTGTCGAATTTATTTCAATATTGTTCGCCGTATTTTTAGCACTTATTGCAAACCAATGGAACGAAAATATTAAACATACTAAACTGGCAAAACAATCGATAAATAATATAAAAACCGAAATACAAAATAATAGCAACACCCTTGACTCGATGCTTGTTAAACATAAAATAATTATCGATGCATTTGAAAACGCCATTACCTCTCCCGATACATCAGAGTCGGAAATGGATATATCGGTTACATTCTCGTTAATTAGCTCAAATGCATGGGAAACCACCAAATTAACACAAGCTATATCGTACATAAATTTCGAAACTGTTTCCGACATTTCTGCAATTTATCAATACCAATCGTACTACGAAACTTTGATTAACAATTACGCGTTAAATTACCTTATGACAGCTTCAGAAATTGACACCATAGAGGAAGCTAAACAGCAACTAAATAAACTAAAATCGATATACCAAATTGAGTCAAAACTATCGGGGTATTATAAAAATTTATTGCCAAAACTAAAAGCCACTAAATAATAATTTATGGATAACAATAAAACCGCCGTAGTACTTGGCGCAACAGGTTTGGTTGGTAGTAATATTGTTAATTTACTGCTCACGCACGATAGTTTTTCGCAGGTTAAAATTTTAGTGCGCAAGCCAGCCAACTATAATCACAAAAAAATTACTGAACACATTGTAAATTTTGACCATATTGACAACTACGCGCATTTAATTACCGGCGATGTTATTTTTTCGGCTTTTGGAACAACAATAAAAAAAGCCGGTTCAAAACAAAACCAGTATAAAATTGACTATACTTACCAATATAACATTTTACAAGCCGCGGCAAACAACAAAATACCAACATGCGTTTTAGTATCGTCGGCAGGGGCAAATGCAAGGTCAAAAATTTTTTATAGCCGCATAAAAGGCCAACTCGAAACCGATGTAAAAAAGCTTGGTTTTAGTAAACTTGTAATTTTTCAACCATCGGTTTTAGATGGCAAACGAGCCGAAACCCGTTTTGCCGAGAGTTTTGCAATAACATTGGGCAAAGTGCTAAACATTATACCGTTTGCACGCCAATACAGGCCAATTAAAGCATCAATAGTTGCCAAAGCCATGATAAACGCGACATTAAACAATAATGCAATGCCAGTTTATACATTAAACAAAATTTTTGGCCTGGCAAAAAACAATTAAGATACCTAAATTGAGCTATACGCTCAATCGATTTATATTTTGTAAGTATTTCACTAAACTTGGTAAATGAAATACAACAAACTCTACATCGGGATTATAACTACTGGTTTTTACGGTCGATATACCGCATACGGAATTTAACAGGCGTAATATCATTAGCTTTTTTAAAGCATTTAATAAAGTAATTACCATCGTTAAAGCCACACACAAGAGCTATTTCCGAAACCGGCAGTTCGCTTTCGCGAAGAAGCTTTCGGGCTTTTTGTAACCTTATTTGCAACAGGTAATCCGACGGCGACGAACCTACAGCTTTACGAAAAATACGCTGAAAATTTCGGATCGACATGTGCGACATTTCCGATAATTGCTCCAAATAAATTTTGTCGTGGTAATTCGATTCCATAAAATCGATAACCTTACCAATACGTACCAACGCCCGAGCCTCGGTAGCCTCAAGCCTCGAGTAAAACCTCGACAATAAAATTATCAGCTCCTCTAACCTGTTTGCCAAAATAAGGTGGTAACCCTCAAGTTTTTTCTCATTTTCAAAAATCATCACGTTAAGTATCATCTCTAACATTGCCATGTTGGCTCTGTCTAAATGTAACTTGTTTTTAAAATGGTGCCATGCGCGGTACTGGCTTTCTAAAATAAAAAGCGCGTTATAACCATCAAGTTTTTTTACTGCTCCCGATATTAAACCTTTATAACGTTTTTCGTCGTACATAAGGTTTACAATTTCAACCCCGCCCACATTTTTAAAATAGTGTTTTTGATTACCCTGTAACACAAAAACATCGCCAGCCGATACCGGGTATTCCTGCTCTTCGATAACCTGCGTGCCTTGTCCTTTTAAAATAAAAACTATTTCGGTAAAGTCATGAAAATGCTCCGACTCGGTAAGGTCAAAATCATGCGTTATGTTCTCGTGCCTGTCAACACGGCAAACATTAATTGGGAACGACCCATCTTCGAAATAATTTATCCCTAAAGCTTTTACTGTCATAAAACCATTGTTTTCGATGTAAAAGTAACCAAATTTTTATTTTTTTATTTTTACAATAACAATGTAAACAACTTAAACCGCCTCAAAATAATAATGCTTACATTTGCACGTTTAAAATCTGAAAAATAAACTAACAATATGCGATTATTTAAACTATCACAAATCATTATTTTAGCATTGGTTATTGGTTTTGCATCGTGCAAAGATGACGACGAAGAAGACCCGATACCAGCAAAGTTCGAAATTGCCGACACAACAAATATTAATTACCCGGTATTTCGCTGTACGTCAGACGACATTGACAATATAACCTACTTTTATTGGAATTTTGGTAACAGCACCTATGCTTACGACAGTGTAGTTACAGCTTATTACCCATTCCCTGGCGAGTATATTGTTACGCTCACCGTTTACTCTGCAGGCGGTACAAGTACTGCTACCGACACAATAACAATTTCGGCTATCGACACTTCGTTAACAAACGACCCATACTTGCGCAACCTTACATTTAACCCAAAAGGAGGCAATTTTTCGAAACGCTGGGTATTGTCACGCATGCAGGGGGCTATTACCACCGGGCCTTCGACAGCATTAGACACTACCGGCCAAAATAACTATATTAACGACTCAATTATTGAAACCGTTTTGTACAACAAAAACCATTTTGATAATATTGATGGTTGCAACCAGGCCTACGATAACGCTATGACCTTTACGCTCGAAAATTACACTTATAAAAATACCGACTCGGCAAAATGGCTTGTTAACTGGGTTTTTGCCAATAACGAGTTTGGCTTGTCGCGCCAGCAAGGCAACGATGTTACTATCGATATTACACACGCGCTCGACACATCGGGTAACTACACGTTAGAATTTACTCCCGATAGCGCGTTATTTTTATCGTTAACCGATAAAAACTTTATGTTGTACTACGAGGGCAAACCATCGAAAACCCAATACCAGGTTTTAGCTTTACGCGACGACCTGCTTGTTGTGCGCAAACTATATTACAACATAAACGGGAAACCTGAAGGTTACAGGGTAATACGGTATGTTCCCGAGGAATTACAAAACCAACCTTTTGCAATTCCACAATGGGACGAAAACGGAAGAACAATATTTGGTTCGACACTTAAACCGCCTACAAAATAAAACATAATAAAAAAAACCGGCTCAATGGCCGGTTTTTTTTTATTATGTTTTATTAATAACAATAAGCGAATCGCATTATTTTTTCCAAACGTTTTCCATTTCTTCAAGGGTTTTTCCTTTAGTTTCGGGCACCATACGCCAAACAAAAATAAACGATAACACACTCATTACACCATAAAAACCGTAAGTAAACGCACCACTAAATTCCATCATCGACGGGTATGTTGACGAAATAAAATAGTTTGCGGCCCATTGCGCTGCAACAGCAATGGCA
Source organism: uncultured Bacteroidales bacterium (assembly GCA_964544385.1). GTDB lineage: Bacteria > Bacteroidota > Bacteroidia > Bacteroidales > SZUA-534 > CAZJCR01. The sequence goes on along the minus strand of CAZJCR010000005.1, from coordinate 4,597 downwards.
ACAGCCCGTCCGCGTATTTTATTTGGAAAAATCTCAGATATCAAAACCCAGCAAATTGGCCCCCAGCTCATCATAAACGATGCTGTATAAATAATAATAAATACCAAAGTACTAATGCCAATAACATTAAAAAACGATAATGCCGATATTGCAAACATACCAACAGCCATACCAATTGATCCAATCATAAGTAAAGGTTTGCGGCCAAGTTTATCGACAGTTACAATTGCAATTACAGTAAACACAACATTTACAAGCCCCATAACAACAGTTTGCAACATCGATGCATCTTTTGCTGCACCCATGCTTTCGAAAATACGCGGGGCGTAATAAAGAGCCACGTTAATACCAACAAATTGCTGAAAAACCGACAACAGTATACCTATAATTATTACAATTTTTCCGTACGAAAAAATATTAGATGAGTGTTGTACAATAGTGCTTTTAATATCGGACAAAATCTGGCCTGCTTTTTCGGCACCATTAATTTTTGTCAATATTTTTAAGGCTTCATCGTTACGATTAACAAGCGACAGGTATCGGGGGGTTTCGGGTACAAGGAATAATAAAATGCCAAACAAGCCGGCAGGTATTGCCTCCGACAAAAACATACGCCTCCAACCTACAGTGTTTATCCATTCTATCGATTGGCCGTTGGCTATACCCCAGTTAACAAAATAAACTACTAACATTCCAAAAATTATGGCAAACTGGTTTATCGACACAAGCCGCCCGCGTATTTCGGCGGGTGCAATTTCGCCAATATACATTGGGCAAACTGCCGATGCCATGCCAACGCCAATACCACCAATTATGCGATAAAAATTAAACATGTATAAAAGCCCCATTGATGTTTCGCCTGGAGTAAAAAACAAAAATTCGGGGTATCCCGAGCCTAATGCCGAAATAAAAAACAAAAATGCTGCTATCATTAACGACTTTTTGCGCCCAAATTTAAGCGAGAATATCCCCGAAAGGGCTCCCCCAATAATACAACCTATTAACGCGCTCGATATTGTAAGCCCGTGTACAAGCGAGCTTAAGCCTAAGCTGTCGATTAAAAACGATTGTACCGATTTTTCGGCACCCGAAATAACCGCGGTATCGTAACCAAACAATAAACCGCCTAATGTTGCTACCAGTGTAATTGCTGTAATATACAGCATACTTCCACCTGTTTGTTTTGTGGTTTTATTCATTATAATTAATATTTAGTTTTTAATTGTGGTTTAAAAATAGTATAAATTACTCTTAATTAAAGTGTTTATTGGTATTTATTAGGTTTTCAAATTTATATTTTATTTAACATTTTTGTTTAAATATAATATTACCAATAAAAAAGGGTTCACCTACCGGCAAACCCTTTATATTAGAACGGAAAAACCGTATTAAAATTAAATGTACATGTTAATTAAGGCTTCGTAAAGCTCTTGTTTACCGCTAATTAACTTAGGTTCGCCGTTGGCTTTTGCAATGTTGCGTAAGTCTTCAAGCGTTAATTTACCAGCAGCAAACTCGGCACCTTTACCGCTATCGAACGAAGCGTAACGTTGAGCGCGCATTTTTTTGTAGTCGCTGTTTTGTAAAATATTATCGGCAATAATTAAAGCACGAGCAAAGGTATCCATACCCGAAACGTGTGCAATAAAAATATCCTCTAAGTCGGTTGAGTTACGGCGTGTTTTAGCGTCGAAGTTAACTCCACCACCTTGTAGGCCACCGTTTTCAAGAATCACCAACATTGCTTGTACAGTTTCGGTAATGTTAGTTGGGAACTCGTCGGTATCCCAACCGTTTTGGTAATCGCCTTTGTTAGCGTCAATGCTGCCTAACATTCCGGCATCGGCTGCACATTGTAGTTCGTGTTCAAAAGTATGTTGCGCTAAAGTGGCGTGGTTTACTTCAATGTTAAGTTTAAAATCTTTATCTAAACCATGAGCGCGTAAGAAACCAATAACAGTTTCGGCGTCAACATCGTATTGGTGTTTCGATGGTTCCATTGGTTTAGGTTCGATAAAGAAATTACCTTTAAAGCCGTTTTTACGAGCATAGTCGCGAGCCATGGTAAGGAAACGTGCCATGTTTTCTTTTTCGCGTTTCATGTTTGTATTTAACAACGACATGTAACCTTCGCGACCGCCCCAGAATACGTAGTTTTGGCCACCTAATGCTATTGTTGCGTCTAAAGCGTTTTTAACCTGTGTAGCAGCTTGGGCAACAACGTTAAAATCGGGGTTTGTTGATGCGCCATTCATGTAACGTGGGTTGCCAAATACGTTTGCTGTTCCCCATAATAGTTGAATACCTGTTTCTTTTTGGTATTGTTGTGCTAAAGGAACAATTTGCGATAAGCGTTCTTCAATTTCAAAAACTGAACCGTCGCCAACAACGTCGGTATCGTGGAAACAATAAAAAGGTGCGCCAATTTTCGATATAAATTCGAAAGCGGCTTCCATTTTGGCTTTAGCTTTGTCCATTGCACTGCCATTAACGTTCCAGGGGAAAATGTGTGTACCTGGTCCAAATGGGTCGCCACCTTCGCCACAGAATGTATGCCAGTAGGCAATTGCAAAACGCATGTGTTCTTTCATTGTTTTACCTGCAACAACGCGGTTTTCGTCGTAATAACGGAAAGCCAAAGGGTTTTTCGATTCAACTCCTTCGAATTTAATCTTGTTTATTCCTTTAAAATATTTATCCATAATATTAATATTTAATTGGTTTTATATTTATTTAATAATTTGTTCTAATCTTAATTTCCAGGCGTTATATGCCTCTTTATATTGTTTTTGTTTGTTTTCGGCAACTTTAACAACATCAACCATGTTAAGGTGTTCAAAAGCCTGGTCGAACGATTTGTAAATACCGGCTCCTACTCCTGCACCACGTGCTGCGCCAATTGAACCGTCGGTATCGTAAAGTTCGATAGTTGCGCCGGTAATGCCGGCAAGTGTTTCGCGGAAAATTGGGCTTAAAAACATGTTTGCTTTACCGGCTTTAATTACGTTTGCCGATATTCCTGTTTCGCGCATTACCTCCATTCCATAAACAAAGGCAAAAACAATACCTTCCTGGGCAGCACGTAACACGTGGCCTTTGCTATGTATGTTAAAGTTCAGGCCCTCGAGCCTTGCTCCTAATTCGTTATTTTGCAAAACACGTTCGGCCCCATTTCCAAAAGGGAAAAACATTAAACCATCTGAACCTATTTCAACATCGGCAGCAAGGTCGTTCATTTCGGAATAAGTAAGTTTTTCGGCAACGTTTTTATGTAACCACGAGTTAAGTATGCCTGTTGAGTTTATGCATAATAAAACGCCTAACCTTGGGTTATTTTGCGAGCTGTTTACATGTAAAAATGTATTAACGCGCGAGTATTTGTCGTATTTAATTTGGTCGGTAACTCCATAAACAACACCCGATGTGCCAGCAGTTGCGGCTATCTCGCCTGGTTTAAGCACGTTAAGCGAGAAAGCGTTATTTGGTTGGTCGCCTGCGCGATACGATACTGGTATTCCCTCGGGTATTCCAAATTCGGCAGCTGCTTTTGCATTAACCGTACCTTGAACCGAGAAAGTGTCGACAATTTTTGGTAAGTAGCTTTCGTCAATTCCGTAAAAATCGAGCAATTGTTTAGCGACAGAGTTTTGTTTAAAATCCCACATAATGCCCTCGCTCAAGCCACTGGCAGTTGTAACCATTTTGCCGGTTAAACGGTATGCAAAATAGTCACCGGGCAACATTGCTTTATATATTTTTTTATGTAACCCGGGTTCGTTTTCAATTACCCACCTAAGTTTTGATGCTGTAAAGTTACCTGGCGAGTTTAGTAAATGCCCTAAAGTGTATTCCGAACCAAGTTTTTCGTGTGCATTTTGACCAATTGCTACAGCACGGCTATCGCACCAAATAATTGAGGGGCGCAAAACATCGCCGTTATTGTCTACTAATACTAAACCGTGCATTTGGTACGAAATACCAATTGCCTTAATTTTCGAAAAATCGACTTTATTTTGAGCTTGTATTTTTTGTAACGCCCGTTTTGCATTCTCGTACCATATTTCGGGTTTTTGCTCGGCCCAACCTGCTTTGTGGGCAATCATCTCCATTTCAACCTCGGGGCTAAAAGCCGATGCTACTGCTTTGCCTGTTGAAATGTCGAGTAAACTGGCTTTAACCGACGAACTACCTATATCGAATCCTAATAAATACATAATTTTTGGTTTAATTTATTTATTGTTAATGCTTTTTTGTTTTATAACTTTTAAAGTTAAGAAATTAACTTAACATACAAACCTTAACAAATTTAACTATAGCTTGTATATATTTATTATACTTATTTATTTTTGTTTTATCAAGTTTTTTTAATCA
>CAZJCR010000005.1:0-216 GCA_964544385.1 uncultured Bacteroidales bacterium | reverse complement strand
AAAAATACGACAAATAGAAAATAGTATTGCATAAAAACAAAACGCAATAAAATTGTTTATTTATTGCGTTTCAAACATTTACTATGCTATTTTTAATATTTATAAAAAATAACTAAGGCATAAAATTACAAAAAAAATTCAGGCAACTGTACCCGAATTTATTATATAGTTAGTAAAAATGTTAATTACCCAAATTGAGCGATTTCCGCTCACGAA
>CAZJCR010000004.1:362-47997 GCA_964544385.1 uncultured Bacteroidales bacterium | reverse complement strand
CTTTCGAGGTTTACCAAGCCGATGGATTAACACTTGCAACTGCAATTGTTAATGGTTATAAACTTATTTCGACAGCTCAAAACGGCGACACTAAAACTTATACTATTAATGTACTTGCCGAACCGGTTGCCGAACTACCAATTACTTACTCGGGGCCATGGCAAAACGGCCTGCCAACCGGTTGGTCGCAAACAGGTTTAGGTGCCGATTATAGCGGAGCCATTGCAAAATTCGACAATACCGGCGATATGCTAAAACTACATTTTGGCCAACAACCCGACTCGCTTTATATCGATTTAAAAGCCAATGTAGGCTCAGGGGAGTGGAGCGGCGTTTTTGATATTTTTGAATCGGCCGACGGAGTTGATTATACTACAGTATATAGTTTTACCACCGACGGCGAAATTCCGACCGGTAGCTCTGCTAAATTTGGTTTTGAATTACTCGAACAATCACGGTACATAAAATGGGTTTATACTACTAAAGCTAAAGGCAATATTGGTTTAGATAATGTTAATGTTACTATTTCAACTGCACCAAGCAACGATGCAACTGTAAGCTCAATTGTTTATACTGTCGACAACGGAGCATATACTATTACTAACGTACCAATGTCGGCTACTTTAGAGACCTTTAAAAACAACATTTTTGCTGCTGCCGGTGCCTCTTTCGAGGTTTACCAGGCCGATGGCACAACTATTGCCACCGACTTGCAAACCGGTTACATGCTTATTTGTACTGCCCAGGACGGCACAACTAAGCTAACTTATACTATAACTAAAAACATGTCGCTTAATACCGAAACCGATATTTTAACATATTATATCGATGGTAAAGTTGATACCTTAATTGATGTACAAGCTCGCGAAGTTATAGTTTCGATGCCGTATGGTACCAATGTTACAAACTTAGTAGCGTTGTTTACACTGTCGTACGGGGCTACTGCCAAAGTTGGCACTACCAGCCAGGTTAGCGGTGAAACTGCCAACGATTTTACAAACCCTGTTATTTATACAATTACTGCCGAAGATGGTACTACAACTAACGATTGGACAGTTACAGTTGATGTTGAAGACCCAAGTAATGACGCAACCGTTGCATCGATATATTACAATGTAAACAACACTGCTTTTACTATTACCAATGTACCTGCAAATACAAGCATCGAAACCTTTAAAACAAATATTGCAACAGCTTCAGGCGCAACTTTCGAGGTGTACATGGCCGACAGTATTACCGTTGCAACCCAACTTGTTACTGGTTGCCAGTTAATTGTAACAGCCCAGGACGGCATAACAGTTAACGTTTATGAAATTACTGTTAGCGAACCGGCTACAAGCGACTTATTCTTTTCGGAATATATTGAGGGAAGCAGCAGTAACAAAGCTATCGAAATTTATAACCCGACAGGCAACTCAATAAGCCTTAGCGGTTATCAAATTAAATTGGCCACTAATGGCGGTAGCTGGCAGTCAACTCCTTTAATGTTAACAGGAACACTTGATGCAAACCAGGTGTATGTTATTTATAACAGTTCAGCCGCCGCCGGTATTAGCGCGGTTGGTGATACAGCAAGCACGGTAACAAATTTTAACGGCGACGATGCTGTAGGTTTGTTTAAAGCCGACGAACTTATCGATATTATTGGTGTACAAGGTATTGACCCCGGAGTTGGTTGGAATGTTGCCGGCATTGAAAACGCGACATTAGACCATACTTTGGTACGTAAACCGCATATTACTGTTGGTAATACAAATTGGGAATTGTCGGCAGGCACAAATACCGAAAACTCGGAATGGGTAGTTTACGATAAAGATGCTTTCGGGTTTTTAGGTTCACACTCAACCGAAGTGCCTGTTGATACAGTATCGCCTTACGTAACATTTAACCCTGAAAACAATGCAAACAACGTTAATGTAACTATTAACCCTACGCTTATATTTAACGAAAATGTTTTATCGGCCGACTCGGTTGCGTTTGCAAATGGTGCAGGTTTTACGCAGCATATACAAATGTTCGAAACATTAACACCCGAAAACGCTGTAAGCTTTGAAGCAACAATAACAGGCAAAGTTGTTACAGTTGTTCCGGCTGCATCACTAAAATACGAAACTATGTACTCGGTAATTTTAACCGACAGCGTTGTTCGCGATGCAACAGGCAACTTTAATTTGGCCGATACATTAATGTTTACAACATTATCCGAAACATTGCCAATAATATCTGATGTAACTGTTTACGGGTCTCAGCCTTTATATGCTGGCGACACTATTGCTGTTGAATTTACATCGGCAAATGTCGAAAATATAAAAGTTGAGCTTTATGTACCACAAATAACAGGCTATATAACTTTGGCCGAGTATGCCCCGGCAGCATCTGGACAAGTTAACGTTCGGTTGCCCGACACTTTGTTGTACAACTCAGGTTACTCTGTTAAGGTTACCGATAGTTTAAATACAAGCATTTTTGCCGAAACTGAAGCTTTTGAAATACGAATGGTTGCCACTAACCTTAGCCAATTGCTAAGTTTACCTGCCAACGATATAGTAAAATATACCGGCGAGGCTACAATAACATATATGCGCCAGGCACGTAACCAAAAGTATATTCAAGATACTACTGCCGCTGTTTTAATTGACGATAACACAACAGCCCCCGGCTTTATTACCGACACAACATTTGTTGTTGGCGACGGTATTACAAACATTGTTGGTAAAATTACTGTTTACAACGGTTTAGTTGAGTTTGTTCCAACTGAGGTAACTGGACAAAAAACCCAGGGTCCTGCTATATTGCCCGAAACGCGTACTGTCGAAAGTATTACAAATGCCGACCAATGCAAACTTGTAAAAATTGAAAACTTTAAGTTTGCCGATGTTAACCAACACAGTACCGAAGGTCTTTTTGTAACAGGTAAAAATTATACTGTCGATGGTGTTGAAAGTACAGCTTTTGCTTTCCGCACAGCTTTTGCCGAAACCGATTATATTAATACCGCTGTTCCCGAAAACGCGATTACATTAGTTGGTTTAGTTGGAAGGTATAACGACCAAATGCAAATTACAGCGCGCAACCTTGCCGACTTTAACCCGGGCTTATCGGACGATGCTACTTTAGCAAATATTTATATCGGCGAAAGCCCTGTTGAAAACTTTAATGCCGACGTGCTCGAATATAGCATAGTTGTACCTTATGGCACTACCAACATACCAGTTGTTACAGCACTTGCCAATAACGCAAATGCCGAAATTGAAATTGACCAGGCCGAATCATTACCAGGCACTGCTATTATTACTGTATTTGCCGAAAATGGCGTGAACAGGTTAGTTTACAACGTTAACTTTACTGTTGCTCCAAACACTGATGCTAAGCTTGCTGCAATTTTAGTAAATGGTACAAATATCGATAATTTTGTTGCCGACAGCCTTGTTTATAACTATGGCCTGCCTTTTGGAACAATTGACCTGCCGGTAGTTACAGCAGTTGCTGCCGATACTAATGCAACAGTTGAAATTGTACAAACTGCCCAGTTAACAGGCTTTGCAACAATTACCGTAACGGCTGCCGACAACCAAACATCGTTAACATATAAAGTTAATTTTACAGTTTTACCAAATACCGATGCAACATTATCGGCAATAATGGTCGATAGTGTTATGGTTGAAGGGTTTGACCCACAAACTACAGCTTATGTATACAAACATGCCGACTCGCTTACTGTTGTTCCAACTGTTACAGCTACAACCACCGATAGCAATGCAATTGTGTTAATTACACCTGCTACAGGTTTACCCGGAACTACTTTAATTAAAGTAACCGCCGCCGATACAACAATAACTAAAACTTACGAGGTACATTTTGTTTCCGACTCGATTAGCAGCGATGCAACTTTGGTTGCCCTTACTGTTGATGACGAGCCTATACAAGGTTTTAAACCCGACTCGCTCGATTATTCAATAGTATTGCCTTACGGTACTACATTTATACCGCAAGTTAAAGCAACAGCTAATAATAACAGAGCCAAGGTTACAATTTATCAGGCAACCGAATTGCCAGGTGTTGCAACTGTTAAGGTTGTGGCCGATGATAATGTTACCGAATTGTTTTATACTGTTACAATGCTTGTTGCAAAAAATACCGATGCAACTCTTGCTGTTATTACAGTTAATAACGACACTATATCGGGTTTCAACCCTTCGGTTTTTGAATATGTTATTGGTGTTGATATTAATAGCGCGTTGCCGGTTGTTAATGCAATTGCATCGTCGAACCAAGCCACTGTTACTGTTGAACAGGCTGTTGAATTACCTGGTAAAGCAACTATAAATGTGGCTGCTGCCGATACTGCTTACAAAAATGTTTATGTAGTACATTTTGTCGATTCAACTTTATCGAACAACTCGCTACTTAGCAAATTATTTACCGACAGTGTTGAAATTGAAGGTTTTACCGACACTGTGTTTGAGTATACAATTACACTCCCGTTTGCAACAACAAAAATACCGGTAGTTACCGTTGAGGTTCAAGACACAAACTCAACTGTTGAAATTACACAGGCCGGGCAGTTACCGGGCGTTGCAAAAGTTAAAGTTATTGCCCCCGACGGAGCAACTTACTCAGTTTACACGGTAAACTTTAATATCGAACCTGCATCAACAAACGCTTTATTAGCATCGCTTATGGTCGATAATAGTTTGTTACAAGGTTTTAACGATACTATTTTTGAGTATAATGTTGAGTTACCGATTGGTACTACCAAAATACCTGTAGTTAGCGCAACAGCTAAACATACCGGGGCTCTGGTTATTGTTACACAAGCAAGCGAGTTGCCTGGTGCAGCTTATGTTAATGTTAAAGCTCAAGACGGTTTTACTGTGTTAACTTACACGGTTAATTTTACTGTTAAGGTAAAAACAATTACATTTAATGTTACCGATAGCGAACCAATAACTGGTGCCGAAATTGAGTTTAACAGCCAGACTAAAGCTACCGATAGCAACGGTAAAGCCGAATTTATTTTAAATGTTGAAACAGGTGAGTTTGCTTATACTGTTACCAAACAAGGCTACATAGTTGTTACCGGTACTGTTGATATTGCAACCACAAGTGTTGTTAATGTTACGCTTAATAAAGTTGGAATATACGAAACCGGGGCACAATTACTATCGGTTTATCCAAACCCGACACAAGGTGTAATTACAGTAAAACTACCTTCGGGTATAACCAATGCCGATATTGCAATTATTAACATTAGTGGTAAACTTCAAAATGTTGTTAATATTAACAACAACGACAAAATTGACCTGTCGAAATTGCCACAAGGTATTTATGTACTTAAAGTTGTTAACAGTAATGTTTGGCAAAAAATAATAATCGAATAGGTTCTTATTTCATAAAAAAGCGGCCGGCAATTTATTTGCCGGCCGCTTTTTTTATATCAAACAATATATATAAAATAATATAGGTTCAATATTGTTTTATACCTAAAATCTGCAAATAAAATACTACAAACCGCAAGGTAAAAAGAGAACCGCAAAGTTTGACCTAAGTTGAGCGGTTGGAGCTATGCGAACAAACGCTTTACTTAGGTATAATCCCGATGTAGAGTTTGTTGTATTTCACCAACGAAGTGCAGTGAAATACTTACAAAATATAAATCGATTGAGCGATTCGCTCTATTTGGGTTTGACTCATTTAAAACATTGATGTTTTTCTCAGTGCTCTCTGTGGTTAGAAAAATATGGTTGCTGATTTTAGGTTATATGTAAAACATTAATTGTGTTTGTTAAAAAACTCAATAACAATATTGGCTTTTGCTTTTCCAATTATATTTTCAAGGGTTTGCTGGTTTGCTTGTTTTACTCCATCAACCGATTTTAAACTGGCTAAAAGTTTTTCGATAGTTTTTGGCCCCAGACCTTTTATTTGGTCAAGCTGGCTGGTTATAAAATTTTTCGAGCGTTTTAGTCGATGAAAGGTTATACCAAACCTGTGCGACTCGTTGCGTATGTGTTGTATTATTTTCAGGGTTTCGCTGTTTTTGTCTAAATAAATAGGTACCGAATCGCCCGGGAAATAAATTTCTTCGAGCCTTTTGGCGATTCCAATAATTGCAATTTTGCCAATAAGGTTTAGTTTCTCGAGGCTTTTAACAGCAGCGCCTAATTGCCCTTTACCACCGTCGATAACAATTAACTGTGGCAGGGAGTTGTTTTCGTCAATCATGCGCGAATATCGTCGGGTAATAATCTCTTCCATACTGGCAAAATCGTTAGGACCATCAACAGTTTTAATGTTAAAATGGCGATAGTCGCGTTTGCTTGGTTTACCGTTTTTAAAAACCACGCACGATGCAACCGGGTTAGTACCCTGTATGTTCGAGTTATCGAAACCTTCGATATGTACCGGGTTATGTTTAAGCCTAAGGTCGGTTTTCATTGTTTCCATTATCCGGGTTGCGCGTTGTTGCGGTGTACGGTTAATTTGTTGTTTTAGCTTTTCGTTTTTAAAGTAAAAAGCATTACGTGTACTAAGGTCGAGCAGCTTTTTTTTGTCGCCGCGTACTGGTGTGGTAAATGTAGCGTTTCCAATGTCAAAGTCGAGCCCAAAAGGTACAATAATTTCGCGCGACAAACTGCCCAACCTTTGCCTTATTTCGGTTATTGCAGTAAGTAACAACGATTCGCGTTCTTCGTCGGTACGTTTTTTATATTCAACGGTATGTACCTGTACAATTGCACCGTTTACAACTTTTAGGTAGTTTATAAATGCCGAGTTATTATCGTCGACAAACGAAAAAACATCGACATTGTTAATTGTTGGGCTAACTATTGTCGATTTACTTTGATAATTCTCTAAATGGTGAAGTTTTTCTTTTAGTTTTTGTGCCTCTTCAAATTTGTATTCGGTGCTAAGTTGAGCCATACGCTCTTTTAATGCTTTAATAACCGATTGTATATTTCCTTTTAAAATGTCTTTAATGTTTGCAATATTCTGGTCGTAATCATGCTCGGTTTGCAAGCCTGTGCAAGGCCCTAAACAGTTTCCAATGTGGTACTCTAAACAAGTTTTGTAACGGTTTTTTTCTATCTCGGTTTTATTTAAATTAAGGTTGCATGTGCGTAAAGGATACAAATTGCGAATAAAATCGAGCATCACGTAAAGTGTACGCCCCGACGCGTATGGGCCAAAATAAGTTGAGCCGTCGCGCACGAAATTACGGGTGGTTATTAACCTTGCAAAAGGTTCGTTTTTTATGCAAATCCACGGGTAGGTTTTGTCGTCTTTAAGCATGGCGTTATACCGCGGCTGATACTTTTTTATCATGTTGTTTTCTAAAAGCAACGCGTCTTGTTCGGTATCAACAACAATATGTTTTATGTCGGCAATTTTACGTACTAAAATACGGGTTTTCGCATTGTCGTGGTTTTTAGTAAAGTACGACGACACCCTTTTTTTTAGGTTCTTGGCTTTGCCAACATAAATAATTGTGCCCGTAGCATCGTAATACTGATAAACCCCGGGCTTTTCGGGCAAAGCCTGTACTAACTCTTTAATATTATTGTTAACAGTATTGTCCATTTTTAATGGTTAAACTAAAGGTTAAAAAAATTGTTTAATTTTAATCTAAGTTGAGCTAAACGCTCAATTTTGGTTTTACTAAGCTAAATTAGTAAACATTAACTTGCCTGCTTTTTTAAAATGCAGGTAATTTATTTATAAATAAAAAGCATATCTTTAATTAAACATTTTTACTGAATTAATGATATTTAATCGAAAAAACACAACCGAAAAAGGGTTACGTTGGCTCAACGAGTCGGCAGTAAAAATGATGGCCTTAAAAACCCCCGACCAACTTTATAGCTTTATAACCGAATCGATACACAAACGTGTTGGCAAAAGTATAGTTATTGTTACAAAAATAAACATTAAAAATTACGATGTTGATATTATTAAAGTTGTAGGTTTGGGCAATGCCGATTTAGCGCGTGCTGTTAAAATACTTGGCTTTAATCCTTTTGAAAGTAAATATAAAATTAGCGAACACAGGTTTAATAGGTTTTTGGCAGGCCGCCTTTTTAATTTACAATATAAAGTTATTGAATTAGGTAAAAACAAAATTACAAACAGCAATATTGACTTAGCTGCAAAACTGTTGGGCATAAAACAAATTTACTCGGGTGGTATGGTTAACGAGGGACAGCTATTAGCAGGCATACACCTTGTATTGTTTAAGCAATCGCCAAAAACCGACCTTAATATAATCGAGTCGTTTATATCGCTGGCAGCAATTATTTGCAATAAACATAAACTTACCAACGACTTAAAAATTAACGAAACACGCTTTAAAAACCTTATTAAAAACATACCCGGAGTGCCTTACAGGTGCGTTTTAAATGGTAAGCTAAAAGTTGAATTTATTGGCGACGAAATTGAAACCCTTTCGGGATATAAAGCTGTCGATTTTATTAATAACCAGCGTGTTTATGCTAATATAATTGTTAACGAATATAAAACTTTAGTTGCAAATGCAATTAAAACGGCAATAAAAACAAAATCAGAATTTGCTGTTGAATACCTTATTACTACAAGCACAAATCAGCAAAAATGGGTTTCCGAAAAAGGCAGGGTATCGTCGCAAAACGGCAACGATATTATTATCGATGGCATTTTAAACGACATTACCAGCGAACGCGAGGTTAAGCAACAGCTAATTGACAGCGAAGAAAAATTCAGGAGTATGTTCGAAAGCTCGAACCTGTCAATATCAATATTTAATAAAAAAGGTTACTTAATGGTTAATAAGGCCTGGATAGAGCAAAGCGGATATTCATTTGACGAGGCATTACAACTTGACCCACTTTTAATAATACACCCCGACGAACGCGAACAACGTCGCCAAATGTTGGTCGACAGGCTTTTGGGCAAACCGGTTCAAACCGGGTATGTTGCCCATTTGGTTGACAAATGGGGAAACGATAAATACATGGAACTTTCAACATCGCTGATAAAATACGAGGGACAAACAGCCGTTATGGTCAGCGCGTTCGATGTTACCGAGCGTCGCAAAAGTGAGCTCGAGCTGCAAAAATTCTCGACAATTATTATGAACAGCCCCAGCAGTATTTTAATTACCGACCAGCAGGGAAATATTGAATACGTGAACCCTTTTTTTTCAGAGTTTACTGGCTATAGCCCAACCGAAATTATTGGCCAAAACCCGCGTATTTTGCAGTCGGGCTTAACCGAACCACGAATATTTACCGATTTGTGGCAAACAATTAGTAAAGGAAGTGTTTGGAATGGTGAGCTTATTAACCGAAAAAAAAATGGCGATATTTATTACGAAACTGTACGCATTGCCCCGGTACTAAACAATATGCGAAAAATTACAAATTTTATTGCTATAAAAGAGGATATTACACAGCTAAAACGTAACCAGGAGACACTTGAAAAAACAGCCAGCGAACTTCACGAACTTAATGCAAAAAAAGACAAATTTTTTTCGATTATAGCGCACGACCTTCGCAGCCCATTTACCGGCTTAGTTGGTATAACCGATTTGCTTTACAAAAACTTTAAAGAACTCGATACTAAAAAAACCGAGTATTACCTTAAACATGCCAACGAATCGGCAACAAAAGTGTTTAAACTGCTCGAAAACCTTTTAGAATGGGCCAGGGCGCAAACCGGGCGTATTGAATACAAACCCGAACTTTTTAAACTTTACGATATTATTGACGATGCACTTGGCCTTGTTAAAATTGCTGCCGACACTAAACAAATAATTTTAATTAATAGCGTTAATGCAAACCACATGGTTTATGTCGATAAAAATATGTTGTTTACCGTGTTGCGCAACTTAGTGTCGAATGCCCTTAAGTACACAAATGTTAATGGTGTTATCGAAATTAGTTCGACACTTAAAAGCGATATGGTTGAGGTTTCGGTTGCCGATAATGGGGTAGGTATACCTGAGCAACACCTGAATAAGCTGTTTAAAATTGAAGAAAACTTTACTACCACCGGTACTAACAGCGAAAAAGGTTCGGGCTTAGGCCTTATACTTAGTTACGAGCTGGTAAAAAAACTTGGCGGCAGCATTTGGTGTAACAGCACTGTTGGCGTTGGTACAACTTTTAGCTTTACAATACCAATGTACCGCGAGTTTTAACTACAACCCAAATTGAGCTAATCGCTCAATCGATTTAGATTTTGTAAGTATTTCACTACACTTCATTAGTGAAACACAACAAACTCTACATCGGGATTATACCTAAGTAAAGCGTTTGTTCGCATAGCTCCAACCGCTCAACTTATTTACAACCCACCGCGTACCATTCGTGGCTTGTCAAAAATATCGTTGCGCAGTTCAATGCTTATAAACCCGTTGCTCTTTAAATCATTAACAACTTGTAAACCAAATTTTTCGTTTATCTCAAAATATATTTTGCCGTTAGGTTCAAGCATGTGTTTAGCCAGTTTTGCTATTTTTTTGTAAAACAAAAGCGGTTCAGTGTTGGGCACAAATAGCGCGCTGTGTGGTTCGTAATCAAGTACATTGCTTTTTATAAATTGTTTTTCGTTGTTTAAAATGTATGGCGGGTTACTAACAATAATGTTGTATTTGGTGCTAAAACTATTATTGTTTGCCAATAAAATATCGAGCAAAAAAAAGTCAATATCAACATTGTTAGTTTTGGCATTTTGTTTTGCGGTTTCAATAGCTTGCCCCGATATGTCGATACCACTTACTTTAGCCCCTGCAATATTTTTGGCCAGGGCTACTGCAATACAGCCACTACCAGTACCAATATCAATTATGCGAGGGTTTACAAGCTTGTTTTCGTCAATTATCCATTTTACAAGTTCCTCGGTTTCGGGGCGTGGTATTAAAACACTTTTATTTGTTTTAAATTTTAATCCATAAAACTCTTCGTAACCTAACACATATTGTATTGGCTCGTTTTGGGCAAGACGTTTTACAGCTTGTTCAATATCATTATAAACATAATTGTTTATTTTTGCATCGGCGTAAGCAAGTACTTTTGATGCCGCGAGCCCCGCAAAATGGTTACATAACAAAAATAAAATTTGTTTACGCTCGTTGGCATTATAAACTAAAAACAAGTGCTTGTTTATAAGTTCATTAATGTTATTAATAGTAAAATCCATAGTGCCAAAAATATAAAACATACCAATGCAAGTATATAATAACCACCAAAATTTTATGCACCGATGCCTGCAACTTGCAAAAAAAGGTTTAGGGCATGTGGCTCCAAACCCGATGGTTGGTGCTGTAATTGTACACAATGGCAAAATAATTGGCGAGGGTTATCACAAATGTTTTGGACAGCCACACGCCGAGGTTAACGCAATAAACAGCGTAAATAACAAACAATTACTTGCAAGCTCAACAATTTACGTGTCGCTCGAACCTTGTTCGCATTACGGTAAAACCCCGCCATGCGCCGACCTTATTATTTACCACAAAATACCTAATGTTGTAATTGGCACTATCGATACTTTTGCAAAAGTTAACGGTGAAGGTATTAAACGCTTGCGCGATGCCGGCATAAATGTTACCGTTGGTGTGTTAGAGCAACAGTGCCGCGAGCTTATTACTGAGTTTACAGTTTTTAACACTCAAAAAAGGCCTTATATTATTTTAAAATGGGCGCAAACTGCCGATGGTTTTATTGATAAAATACGCCTGCATAGTCAACCTGCCAAGCCTAACTGGATAACCGACAGTGTATGCCGTTCGCTGGTACATAAATGGCGTACACAGGTAAAAGCAATTATGGTGGGCACTAATACAGCTTTGTACGACAATCCTAAACTAAACGTGCGAAACTGGGTTGGTCCACAACCTGTACGCGTAGTTACCGACAAAAATTTACGGCTGCCACCATGGCTAAACCTTTTCGACAGTTCGCAACCAACTATTGTACTTAACTCAATTAAAAACGAGCAAAACAACAATATTGAATACATAAAAATAAATTTCGATAATTTTTTTGATGAGCTTTTTAAAGTATTGTACAGCCGCGGGCTTTCGTCGCTTTTTGTCGAGGGCGGGGCGCAACTATTAAATAGTTTTATTAATAACGGGTTTTATAACGAAGTGCGCGTTTTTACATCGGAAATAAAATTTTTTGACGGGGTAAAAGCCCCACAATTAAATATGTGCAGTGCAAAAACACAACAATTTGGCAATAGTTTTTTACAAATATTGCATAAAACCTAATAAAAAGCGGCCGCAAAAATAAAGTAACTTTACAAAATGTTTTACTAAACTGTGTTAAAGCACAATAAAAATTTGGCTTATGTGCAGTTATATCAATCAACTTAGGTTTAGTTTAATTAATATTTAATTTTGATGCATATCGATAAAAAAAAGTTTTTTAAATTGCAGCTAATCATAAAACAAAATTATTGTTGCATGGTGTTAATAAAAACAATTTAACAGTTTTGTTTCAATAATGTCAAACTAAACCAAACATTTTAATAATGGGAACGCCCATAAGTTTAAAGTGAA
This sequence comes from uncultured Bacteroidales bacterium, assembly GCA_964544385.1. Lineage (GTDB taxonomy): Bacteria > Bacteroidota > Bacteroidia > Bacteroidales > SZUA-534 > CAZJCR01. Next base: position 35,456 of record CAZJCR010000004.1, on the reverse strand, counting down.
AACATACTTAACCGGGGTACATTATTTATAACTTAAAAACTTAACTAATGAAAAAAGTTCTGCTTTTTGTTCCGCTGTTTATTTTTATAACAATTAGTTTTATTAGCAAGGCACAGCCTATAAAAGCTAGTGCCGAAGTTAAGTCGGTAATACGCGATTTAAAAGGTTTTAACAGTATAGTTGCGCAGGGCTATTTTAACCTTATTCTTTTACAAGGACAAGAGGAGGGAGTAAAAATTGAGACCAACGAAAATATTATCGAGTTGTTCCAAACGCGAGTTGAAGACAAAGTGCTTTATATTGATATGGTATCGGAGGTACGCAAAATTAAAGAACTTAATGTTTACGTGTCGTTTAAAGACCTATCGGCAATAACCTTACTAAACCAGGTTACACTTACCACTCAGGCCTTAATTCATTTAACCGACATTAACATTCATATTAGCGGAATATCGTCGGTTAATATGGAGGTTTATGCATCGGCACTTAGTTTTGAAGTTTGCGATGGTGCTTTTGTTAACCTAAAAGGCTATAGCGACAACCTTAATGTTCAGATGCACGACGAAACCGAGTTTAACTCGTACGAACTACAGGCACTCAATGTTAAAGTTAAAGCCAGCGGCTTAAGCGATGTTATGGTTAATGCTCAAAAAACAATATCGGTTTTTGTTACTGGTGCCAGTAATGTTTATTACACCGGTGAGCCTAAAATTATAAGCCGTTTATTTTCGAGTACAGGTTTTATTGTTAAGCGTAAAAATGTAAGTGTACAAACCCCGTAGTTTTATATATAGCGTTTAATGTACCTTTCAACCTGGTTTTTAAATTCGGGGGCACCATTGTTTAAAAAGCTAACCTCAATTGGTAAATAACACAAATTCAGGTTTTTTATTTGCGATAAGTCGGTAAATGTTTTAAACCTTACTGCATCTTTTTCGGTGCAAACAATAACTTTAGCCGGGTTATCAATATTATTATAAGTTTTAATTATTTTATCGATATCGGTATTTGTGAACATGTAATGGTCGGGGTAATAAACTTTGGTAATATACGCACCGGCGTTTAACAGCTCACTGTAAACCGGTGCCGGGTTTGCAATTCCGGTAACTAACACAACTGCCACTCCTTTTAGCTTGTTAACTGAGCCAAAAACACAATTGTTACCAAAAACCGGTTTAAGGTTTTGATACTTAAAACATGTAAAATAAAGGTTTTGGTACGGATACGGTTTAATATCTTTAGTTAAAACCCTAATGTCGATAGGTTTTAAATTTGGGGGGCACTTTGTTAAAATAATTATGTTAGCCCGTTTTGTATTGTGGGCATATTCGCGTAAGCGACCCGATGGCAATAATAAGTCGTTTTTTAAAGGACGGTTGTAGTCAATAAGTAAAATTGAAAGCCCAGGGGCAATTTGCCGGTGTTGGTATGCATCGTCGAGCAAAACAATATCGGGCACATTGTCGTATTTAAGCAATTGGTTTACACCATGAACCCGGTTTTCGTCAACAGCAACGGTTATGTTTTCAAATTTTTGTTTAATCTGTAAAGGTTCATCGCCACTTTGTTTAACTGTTGATGTGCTGTTAACTAAATAAAAACCCTTTGTTGCCCGTTTATAACCGCGGCTTAAAACAGCAATTTTATAATTTTTTTGTAAAAAACTTATTAAAAATTCGGTGTGAGGAGTTTTACCGGTACCCCCAACGGTAATATTACCAACCGATATTACAGGTATATCGAACGATTTTGAGCTTAAAAATTTGTTGTTGTATAAAAAATTCCTGAAACCTGTAATTATACCGTATAAAACCGAAAATGGTAATAGCAGCCAACGCATAATAATTGTTTATTTGTACGCGTGGTAAGTTTGTTATTTTATTTTTAAAAAGCAATTTTTATTGCCATTTATCGGTAACATAAGTTAGTACAAATTGACCAACAGCATTACTTAGGGTTCACCATTATAAAAAGTAATTTCCGGGTTTACAATTTCTGCACACGGCTATTTTTGTTTGGTTTATAAACTATTTATAAAAACGACAGGGTATGAATAATTTTACATATTTTTTTTATTTTTGTTTATCAGCCAATAAAATTAAGCACAACATAATTGTGGTAAATTAAAATAATTTTAAAACAAGTGAAAGGCAATGCTACTTTGAATGCGGCCAAAATTTTAATTTTATTTATTATGAAAACAATCAAAAACAATTGGTAGTATATTGTTAATTATTGTATTATTAGTTAGTTGCTCGAAAAGCAATAGTAAAAACGACACAGCTGATAAAGAAATAATTACCATTAATAATATTGGATATATTCATAATTATTTATTAAGCCAATACGATACAAAAATTCTAAAAAGTAACAAAGAAAAAACTTTTGAAGAGGTTTATCGTGGAATGGAAAAAGAATTAATCGAATCAGATGTGTATTCAGAATTATCGAATATTAAGCAAACTTTGAACGAAGATGAAACTAAAGACTTTTTTGAGAGCTTTGCGAAATTGAAAATGGAGAAAGAGTTTTTTGATAACTTGAAGTGTTTACTTATTAAACACATACAAAACCTTAATAATGTTGATAATGAAATAAAAATTGCATTACTAAAATAATGCGAAAATTATTCCATAATTAATATTGATAAAAATATGACTGATATGGCAGGCTACAATATTGTAGTGGCATATAATAATGTTTACACAAAATCGAATGATTATTGGAACAATAATGAAATGTTAAACATGTCGAAACAGCAAAGCGTTATTTGGGCTGATGCCCTTGGTGCTGCTATTGGTTTAGGTTGCGGCGGATTTATGAGTGTTTTAATGGGAGCTGCATGTTCACATATGGTAAGTGAATGTGATGATATGGATTATTAATATTATTCTTAAATAATTTATTATAATTTTTTTAAAATAATTGAATATTATGAATGCATTTAAAAAAAACATTTTCGATACAATTATTATTGTAATATTTATATGTTATGCAATAATTGATATATTTTCATTTTTTAATGAATATAGTTTTGTTTATAATCTGTTTATATCAATAGTTTTTGTTATATTATTCGAATTAGCATATAGATATACAAAAGATAAAAACGCGAGATATAAATCGTTAGTTAAAGCAATATACTTTTTTGCTGCTTTATTAATTGGCCCAACAATAATAATGTATTATAATAATATTCCGTTTGCCTTTAACGGGTTACGCGTATTAAACATTTGTATACCTGTAAATAGTATTATTTATTTGTTTTATTACCTTAAAAATAATAAACAATAGTTATCCAATATTAATTTTAATGTGTAGCAGTTTATACTGCTACACATTAATATATCTACGACCTTAATTTAGCGTTTTGAACAAAGTGAAAAAATGCTTTAGTTAGTATTACCCCCCAATTTAGATTTTATTGGCTTTCATAAACGTATTGTAGTTAAAGGCTACAAACATTTTATGGTGAGAGGGAAACACTCAATTTGGGTATTATATAGTATATTTGCCTTAATTTAAACTCTAATTTTTTAAATGGTTATAATATAGCCAATTGGTTTGCCGATAATTTTTTAGTATTGCCCAAATATTTAGTTACAGGGCATTTTGCGTGCTATATTTGCTTAATTTAGGTAATAATAACTTAACTATTGTGCCAGTTATACCTTTAAAAAAACCTTACCTTTAGCATCGTAATAAAAAAATAAAATTATGTCGAAACCACGAAAACAACTAAAAAACGAAGTGCCACAAAAAAGGCCAAAAGGCACATTTAATAAAACCGCTATATTAAATAAAATAATAAGCATATTTAACCAAGACCCAAACAGCACGCTTAATTACAAGCAGGTTGCAAAACTTATGCATGTTAACGATATTGAAACAAAAAAACTTATTAATGTTTGCCTAAACCAAATGGCCGCTAACAACGAGATTGTTGAGGTTTACAAAGGCAAATTTAAAATAAAACAAACGCGCGCGTATATTACCGGTAAAGTCGATTTAACAGCTAAAGGCTCGGCCTACATTGTTTCCGACGATATTGACCGCGATGTGTTTGTGGCGCAAAAAAACCTTAACACCGCGCTACACGACGATATTGTTAAAGTTTATGTTTATGCCCAGCGCAATCGGGCTCATGTTGAGGGCGAAGTTGTTGAGGTTATAAAACGTAACCGCGAATCGTTTGTTGGTATTATCGATATATCGAAACAATTTGCATTTATGGTACCCGAGCGTAACCAAATGCCTTTCGATATTTTTATACCGCTCGATAAAACTAATAACGCTAAAGACGGCGACAAAGTAGTTGTTAAAATTATTGAATGGCCACAAAACCGTAAAAGCCCTATTGGCGAGGTTGTTGATGTTTTGGGCAAACCTGGCGAAAACAATGTAGAAATGCATGCTATTTTAGCCGAATTTGGGCTGCCATACGCTTTCCCGCCACGAGTGCTCGAGGCTGCCGAAAAACTCGACGAAAAAATTTCGGACATCGAAATTGATAGCCGCCGCGACTTTAGGAGCATAACTACAATTACTATCGACCCTTTTGATGCAAAAGATTTTGACGATGCTTTATCGTTCCGCGCGCTCGAAAATAATAACTACGAGATAGGCGTTCATATTGCCGATGTTACACATTACGTGCGCCCAAACACAACTCTCGAAAAAGAAGCTGCCGAACGGGCAACATCGGTGTACCTTGTCGACCGCGTGGTGCCAATGTTACCCGAACGATTGTCGAATTTTATTTGCTCACTTAGGCCTAACGAAGATAAATTAACTTTTTCGGCAGTATTTGAAATTGATAACAATGCCAACATTGTTAACCAGTGGTTTGGACGTACTGTAATTAACAGCAACCGCCGCTTTACTTACGAAGAGGCTCAGCAAATTATTGAAACAGGTAAAGGCGACTTTTGCACCGAAGTACTTAAATTACATGAACTTGCCCAAAAATTAAGGGCTAAACGTTTTGCTAAAGGTTCGATAGCTTTTGAACGCAGCGAGGTTAAATTTAAACTCGACGAAAATGCTTATCCTATAGGGGTTTATCTTAAAGAGAATAAAGAGAGCAACCAGCTTGTTGAAGAGTTTATGTTATTGGCAAACCGCAAAGTAGCTGCATTTATTGGCAAACCCGGCCCCGACAAAAAAGAAAAAACATTTGTTTATCGTGTACACGACGAACCAAATAAAGAAAAGCTCGGCAATTTTGCCAATTTTATTAAACGTTTTGGATACTCGATACAAACAAAATCGTCGAAAAAAATTGCCGAATCGATAAACAGCCTGCTAACTCAAGTGCAAGGACACAACGAGCAAACTGTGGTTGAAACCCTTGCAATACGTACAATGGCTAAGGCCGAGTACACTACTCAAAACATTGGCCATTACGGTTTGGCGTTCGACTTTTATACACATTTTACATCGCCTATACGCCGTTACCCCGACATGATGGTACACCGCCTTTTAGAGCATTACCTGCAAGGCGGAAAATCGCAAAGTACCGAGGTTTTTGAACCGCTGTGTAAACACTCGAGCGACATGGAACAGCTTGCGGCTAATGCCGAGCGCGCATCGATAAAATACAAGCAGGTTGAGTTTATGAAAGATAACGTTGGAAAACAGTTTAATGGCGTTGTTTCGGGGGTTACTACCTGGGGCGTTTATGTCGAAATTATTGAAAACAAATGCGAGGGTATGGTGCCGGTGCGTACACTTACCGACGACTTTTACGAGTACGACGAAAAAGAATACGCGCTTATTGGCAACCGGACAAAAAAACGCTTTACAATGGGCGACGAGGTTGTGGTTAAAGTAGTGTCGGCAAATATGCTAAAAAAACAGCTCGATTTTGAGATGATTGCCAAGGTTGAAAAAAGCGATAACATTGTTGATGATAATAGTTAAAAATATTGATTATAATCCAAATTGAGCAATTCGCTCAATTTGGATTATAATTAAAGTAAATATGATGAAAATAATTACATTTGTAACCTCAAAAAAAAATGCAATTATGCTCGAAAAAATTAAACAGTTGGTGCAACAAACCTCGGCATTTGTAATTACAAACGCTCAGGAACTCGAACAATATCGGTTAACTTTTTTAAGTAAAAAAGGTGAAATATCGCTTTTGTTTAACGATTTTAAAAACGTGCCACCCGACCAAAAAAAAGAGGTTGGTGCACAAATAAATATACTTAAACAACAAGCCCAGCTTAAATACGATACTGCTAAAGAACAGGTTGAAGAGTTAAGCGCAACCGAAACAAATAATGACCTTACCCGTCCGGGCGAGCCTGTGGAGTTGGGGGCACGCCACCCAATTTCAATTGTGCGCAATCAAATAATCGATATATTTAGCAGGTTAGGTTTTACTGTGGCCGAAGGCCCCGAAATTGAAGACGACTGGCATGTTTTTTCGGCACTTAATTTTCCACCCGAACACCCTGCACGCGACATGCAAGACACTTTTTTTATCGAAAAAGACCCTGATATATTACTACGTACACACACATCGAGCGTACAAGTAAGGGTAATGGAAAAACAACAACCACCTATACGCAGTATTTTTCCGGGCAGAGTTTTTCGGAACGAGGCAATCTCGGCACGCGCGCATTGTATATTTCACCAGGTTGAGGGTTTATATGTTGACGAAAATGTATCGTTTGCCGACCTAAAACAAACACTAATGTACTTTGCCAAAGAGATGTTTGGCGAGCAAACACAAATACGGTTGAGGCCGTCGTATTTTCCTTTTACCGAACCGTCGGCCGAGATGGACATTTCGTGTTCGATTTGCGGGGGCAAGGGTTGCAATATTTGTAAATATACAGGCTGGCTCGAGATATTGGGCTGTGGAATGGTTGACCCTAACGTACTCGAAAGTTGTGGCATTGATAGTAAAAAATATACCGGGTTTGCTTTTGGAATGGGTATTGAACGTACAGCTATGCTTAAATTCCAGGTTCGCGACTTACGCCTGTATTTCGAAAACGATTTGCGTTTTTTACGTCAGTTTAAACAGGCTCATTAGCAGGTAAAAACAGCCTCAATTTCGACAAGTAAATTGTTGCGGCATACATTTCCGTAAACCAAAATAAATGGTATGTTTGGCATTAATTTTTCAACAGTTTGTTTTACAGTTGAACAATTGTTGCCATTGCGCACATAAACACGTAAATGAACGCATGTAGTTTGTGTTTTATAATAAACTTTATGTTTTTGTAAATTTGTTTCCGAAACCAGCTTGTTAATATTATCGATAGTTATTGCTGTTTGTTCGGCTATTGAGGTAGTTGTTACTGTGTTTTCGCCAATAATTGCTGCTGTGCCCGATACAAAAATATGGTTACTGCCACAGCATAATAGCTTTGCCCGTTCAAATTTTGGTGTAGTTTTAGTGTTGTTGTGCTCAAAATTTTGGCCAACCAATACATTATGACTGTAATTGTGGGCATCAATTTGCAAAGGGTTTGTTATTGCAATTGTGCTTACACTATTTGATGGTTTAACAGCAATAAAATCGATAGCAACGCCACCGTAGTCCATTCCAATACCTGTAGCTGCCGGGTATCCAAAAGTAAATTGGCTGCTATTGTAATATTTTGACCTTATGTTGTTAAATGCCTGGTAATTTTGAGTGCAAACTCCATCGTTAACTTGTTCAAAAGTAATATTTTCAATATAATTCCATTGGCGTACAATGTCGGCAAATGTAAGGCCCTCAGTTTCTAAAACCTGTTGTGCCAGTTTAAAAGCACTATCGCTATTATTGTAGGTGCTTTGGTTCAAATTGTTGGTTAAACCAAATGCAATAATTTCGGTGTGTGTTTTAAAATTAGCCCTACAGTAGTTTATAGTACCGGCCGTTTGGTTAATAATTTGTACATTATTTTTGTTAACCAACACAAATTCACAGGCCAAAAGGCTGTTGTAAGGTTTTTGCCCTACAACCGATGTAGGCACAAATCCTAAACCACTATCGGCAAAGTAATTAAGTATTAATTGTTTTTTGTTAATGAAATCGAATTTGCTTTGGGCATCAATAAAAAATGTTTGGTACAAAATATCGAACTGGTTGCCTTTTGTTTCGATAATATATTTAAGGCAACTTACCACATTGTCGGTAAAATTGCCATTATTATTAGCTGAATAATTAAAATAATACTTTAGTTTTTCGGTTTTGTCTGTCATTACAATTGTACCATTTTTTATTGTGGGCAAAAGTAAAAAAATATTGACAAAAACTACCTTTATACATTAGGCCAACCATTTTATGTCATTTTAATTATCTTTGAGCTTTAAAGCATTTTTTTTTTTGAATTAGTTTGGAATAGTTTGTAAACAACACTGTGTTTTTACCAAATATATTTAATATGGATAAAAAAGTTAGCATAACAATAGTTGTTTTGTCGTTTATTGCATCGTTATATTACATAATTAATTATATCGACACTTCGCTGTTTTATTTTGTACAACAACCGGCTTTTTTAACCAGCAAGGCTTTTTTTACAGGGTTTTTAAAATTCCCGGGCGGTATTAGCCAATATTTATCGGTATTTTTCGAACAATTTTTTATCAATAAAATTACCGGGGCAATAATTTTATCATTATTTGCAGCTTTAACAGGAATGTTTTTTTGGTTAACATTAAAAAATGTTTTTAAAAAATATATTAGCCCGCATTGTAGCTTTTTAATTGTTCTTGGTGTTTATCTAATAGTTTGGCACGATTTAAAATTCACGTTTTCAATTATCATACAATTATTGGTTACATCGGTAATAATATACTTTTTTAGCAGGTTTGCTAAAAGCAAAATAAGCACCAATATTTTTACTATAGTAGCTTTAGCAATTGTTTATTATGTGTTGGGGCCAATGTTTATGTATATTTTTACTGTTACAGCTATAATTATATTGTTTATAAATCAAACAAAAAAGCAATATTGGTTTTATTGTTTATTAATAATTATTGCAGCTTTTATACCATTTTTTTATCAAAAATTTGTAGCTAATATTAGTGTTTATCAAGCATGGCTAGCTCTTTTACCATATACGCCATTTTATTTGCATTACAAAATAAGCCCTTTACTGTACATTGTTTTGTTTATTTTGCCTTTATTGTTAGTTATAAATTTGGCAACATATAAAAGCAACATTACAATAAAACCGTTATTTAAAATACTATTTACAGCAATTAGTTCAATAGTAATTTTATGTACAATAGTTTATGGTATTAATAAGTACAACAATAAAACAGTAAGGTTAAGGGTAAAAATTGCACAGTGCGCTTACAATAAGCAGTGGCAAAATGTATTAAAATTGTCGGAAAAAGGTGGCGAATACGACCGTATGACAAACTTTTATGTAAACCAGGCTTTATACCATACATCGAACATGGGTACACAATTGTTTAATTGCTGGCAACCATTAGGTGTTGATGCATTATTTGTTGAAAAGCCTTTAAACGGCGATATATGTATGCCAACAAGTTACCTGTATTTTGATATGGGGCTTATATCGAACGCTTTACGGTTTGCTTACGAGGCGCAAACATTAACTCCACAAAGTCCTTTTGTTCTTAAACAAATTATTGATTGTTTAATTATAATTGGCGACACCGCGAATGCAAATAAATTTTTAAACAATTTATACCTTAACCCTTTGTATAAAAAATGGGTTACCGACCGCAGAGCTTATCTTAAGGGTAAAAATTCGGAACTTACAAAACAATTTGTTGAGCAAAAAAAGGCTTTTATGCCCGAGTTTGATTTTTTTATGGGTAACTCGGCTAACAATGCGCTTCAGCTTGTTGAGCATAACCATAACAATAAAATGGCCAACGAGTATCTTTTGTCGTATTTTATGTTAAGTGGTAAATTAAACGATTTTGTTAAACAGCTTATTAACACCACCAGCCAGCAAAATGTTATAATACCTAAACTTTACCAAGAGGTGGTAATACTTTATTTAGGTTTATCGCCAAAACCTTTTAGCCAGGTTTTTAAATTTATTATCGACGATAATATAAAACAGCGGTTTAAATACTATAACGATATTTTACGAAAACATACCGATATAAACAAAGCGCGGCCTGAGCTGGCTAAAAATTTTTCAGATACATACTGGTATTACATAATGTTCGATAGCCCTATGGTTACAAAAGCATCGGTAAATACGCGCGAAGTTGTTATTGAACACTAAAACTATTACTATGAATAATTTATTTAAAATATTGCCTTTTTTATTGATACCGGTTTTATACTCGTGCCAAAACAATAATTTATTAAACTGTAACAGTACAAATATAAACGCCAATATTTTTCCCGATTATACAAACATAACAATACCAAACAATATTGCCCCGTTAAATTTTATGGTGCAACAACCGTTTACCGGTTTATATGTTACTGTCGAAAACAGTGAAACTAAAATTACCAAACAGTTTAAAAATAACAAGCTAATGTTTAAAAACCGGCAATGGAAAAAACTGGTTAAAAATAGCATAAACGACACCTTATGGTATACTGTTTTTGTTAGCGACAGTAGTGGCAAAACTTTTAGCTGCAAACCGTTTTACCAGTTTGTGTCGGATCACAAAATTGACCCTTACATTGCTTATAGGCAAATAAACACCGGGTATGTTATGTGGGAGAAACTTGGAATATACCAACGCAATATCGAGAATTTTAAACAATCGGCAATAATTGAAAATACATCGATAAACACGGCGTGTATAAACTGCCACTCGTTTAACAACCAAAACCCCGCGCGTATGATGCTGCATGTACGTAAAAACTTTGGTGGCACTACAATATTACACGACAATAATTTTATAAAAGTAAACACAAAAACAAAACACACCTTGTCGGCTGGTGTTTACCCGGCGTGGCACCCCAGTGGCAAAATAATAGCATACTCAACAAATATTATTGGGCAACAATTTCATGCAAACTATAACAAACGTATAAACGTAACCGACCAGGCATCGGACATTATTTTATACGATATCGAAAAAAATATTGTAACAACATGCCCGCAGCTTTGTACCCCAAACCGCGAAAATTTACCATCGTGGTCGCCCGACGGAAAATACCTGTATTATATTAGCGCGCCACAACAAAAGGTAAAATCGCCACCGGTAGGTACTGTGGACCTTTACAGCCTTTTGCGCATACCTTACAATGCACAAACAAACCAATGGGGCAAAGCCGATACATTAATTGCAGCCGATACTTTAACAGGCAGCATATCGTTCCCAAAGCCATCGCCTTGCGGTAAATACATAGTTTTTACTAAATCAAAATCGGGATATTTTACAATACATTATCACGATGCCGATTTATACCTGCTAAACCTTGAAACCGGCGAAATATCGAAACCCGACATTAACAGTAACAGTGTTGATAGTTACCATAGCTGGAACAGTACCGGGCGTTGGATGGTTTTTAGCAGTAAACGCATCGATAAACTTTTTACACGCCCATATTTTACACATTTTAGCAGCAATGGCACTTTTAGCAAACCTTTTGTTTTGCCACAACAAAACCCCGATTTTTACAATAGTTTTTTATTTAATTATAATATCCCCGAGTTTATTACCGGCAAAGTTAAAGCTAATGCTAAACGCTGGCGCGATGCTATACGCAGCCAAAATATTGATGCCCGGTTCGATAGTAATGTCGATATTAATGCTATTTCGGGCGCAACGGCAAAAAATAACTAAACACAATTTATAAATGTCGATACAAGTTAACAACGTTACAAAAACATACGGTGCACAAAAAGCTCTCGATAATATTAGTTTTAGCATCGATAGTGGCCAGGTAGTAGGCTTTTTAGGCCCTAATGGTGCAGGTAAATCAACAATGATGAAAATAATTACCGGTTTTTTGCCCCCCGATACCGGCAATATTATTGTCGAAGGTATTAATGCTATCGATAACCCTTTAGAGATTAAAAGGCTTATAGGATATTTACCCGAACATAACCCGCTTTATCTCGAAATGTATGTTAAAGAGTACCTGGCATTTGTAGCCGGTATTTACAAACTCGACAATATTAACAAACGTGTTTTGCAAATTATTGAACTTACAGGCCTTGGTAACGAGCAGCATAAAAAAATTGGCGAACTGTCGAAAGGTTACAGGCAAAGGGTTGGTTTAGCACAGGCACTTGTACACAACCCTAAAGTACTTATTTTAGACGAACCCACATCGGGGCTCGACCCAAACCAAATTATTGAAATACGTAACCTTATTGCCGATGCCGGAAAAGAAAAAACTGTTATGCTATCGACCCATATTATGCAAGAGGTTGAGGCTATTTGCCAACAAATAATTATTATTAACAATGGGGTTATTGTGGCTAACAACAATACTAAAACAATACAACAATTGAGTAATGGCAAAACTATTGTTATTAGTATTGAGTTTAATAAACCTGTAAGCACTAATAATTTTAATTTGCCCGATATTATATCGGTAAAAAATTTGGCCGGGGCTGCTTACATTATTGAGGCAAAAAGCGATATTAGGGAGCAATTGTTCAGTTTTGCAGTTAAAAACCAACTAAGCGTTTTGTCGATGCAAAAACAAGAACTGTCGTTAGAGCAGGTTTTTCAAAAGCTAACAAAAAAGTAAATCGATTGAGCCATTAGCTCAAGTTGGGTTATGTTGTTAAAAATTTAATGCTTCTTTAAGTTTTTTGTATCCCGACAAGCTCACGTTAATTTTTTGGTCGCGGCCCAAAACAGCCATGTACGACGATTTGCCATAAGGTTCAAGTCTTTTTACCTGGTCAATTTTAACAATATACGAGCGGTGAACGCGCACAAAATTACGGGGGTCAAGGTGGTCTTCAAAAAAACGCATTGTTTTTTCTTTTAAAAACCGGCCTTTTTCGGTGTAAAGCATTACATAGTCGTCTTTGGCTTCAATGTACAACAAGTCCGATACCGGAATTACATGTATATCGTTGCCTTTTTTTACAACTATCCTGAATAGATTATCGCTATGCCCGTCAATTTCTTCAACTAATTTGGTGTAGTTTGCCTGTTTGCTTGTTGCGTTTAAAAAGTGGCTTTTTGCCTTGTCGACAGCTTGTGCAAAACGCTCGCGCGAAAAAGGCTTTAGTAAGTAATCAACAGCGTTCATTTCAAAAGCCTTAATGGCATATTGGTCGTATGCAGTAGTAAATATAATTGCCGGCGGGTTGTCAATTAGCTCAAGCATTTCGAAACCGGTAATTTTGGGCATCTGTACATCTAAAAAAACAAGGTCGGGGTTTATCTCTTTAATAGCTTTAATACCACTAAAACCATCGGAGTACTCGCCGCAAAGCTCTAAATCGGTATAATCGCCCAAATAATTTTTTATTATTTGGCGTGCAGGGGCTTCGTCGTCAATAATAATAACTTTTGCCATAATAGTATGTTTATTTTACTTTTATTAATGCCTTTTCGGGAATTATTAATGTTACCGTAAACGTGTTATCGGTTTTATGCGTGTTTACTAAATTGTTAAGCTGATAAATAATTTTAAGTCTGTCGTTAATGTTTTTTAATCCGGTGCCAGTTCCCGGGCGGGCTATTGCCTCGGGGTCGAAATTGTTTTTAATTGTTATAATAATACTATTGTCGCTGGTGCAATTACAGCCAATAAAAATCTCGACAGGCAATGTGCTTTCGTAAACGCCATGTTTAACAGCGTTTTCAACCAACGGTTGTATTATTAAAAAAGGCACTAATTTATTGTAGCAGGCTTGGTCAATTTCTTTTTTAAAAATCAGTTTATCGCCAAACCTTATTTTTTCAACAGCAAGGTACGACTCAATGTTTTCAATCTCTTGTTTTAGCGATATTAGTTTTGTTGGGTCGTGGGCAAGCGAGTAACGTAAAAATCCCGAAAGCTCAATTATCATATCGTGGGCTTTTTGGGGGTTTGTAAGTGTTAGCGAGCTTATGGAGTTTAAACTGTTAAACAAAAAATGTGGGTTTATTTGCGATTTTAGCGCGTTAAGTTCGGCCTCGTTTATTCGTTCTTTTAATTTCGATTCTTGTATTATATGGTTGCGCAAATCAATACCATATTTTATAAGGTAATATATTAAAGTGGTAAAAAAATACATTATACAGCCCGACGATACCCTCCATGCTATTGATTTGTCGACAAAGGCTAAGTAATTTTCGTTGTCAAAAAAAATTAGCTTGCAAACATACAATCCAACACTGCTCCATATTGTAACTGTTAAAACCATTATGCTTAAATGGTTTAGCAGTATGTTAGTAATGTTTTGGTTATTAATGTCGTTGTAAACAACCGGATACCATAAGGCCAGTGCTAATAAACCAAACAAAGCAACAAATATGGCACCATCGGCGGCAGCTGTATATATATCGATATTAAATACTGTTACTATGGCAATAACATTAATAATATAAACTAACACCCATGCCGAAAAGTAAAATAACGAGGTTCGTATATTGTCGAATATGGGGTGGTTCATTTGTTTTGCTTATTTTACTGTTTTAGCAACATAATTTATTAATTATAGATGATATTGTTGCCAATGTTTATATGCTATGTTGTTTGGTTGTTGTGGGGCTTTTAAAAAGGCCGAAACTAATAACAAATTTGTTGTTATTACCCAAATTGAGCGATTGGTTGAATTGTAGTTAGACATAGGTAAAGTTCTTGTTTGTTTTACTTAAACCGCTCAACTTAGGTAATAGTTTCTATAATAATTTATTATTTGGTTAGTGTTGTAGTATAAATAATGGTTATATTGATTTTACCTCGCCGCCACCAAATATTGCAGCTCCTTTAATAATTAATGTTTTAGTTGTATTGTTGTTTTTGTAAATTTTGCGTTCGTCCGAAAAACCGCCTAATATTGATGTAACCTGAATTTGAACGTCCCACTCGGGTTTTACAAATAGCGATACACCTCCAAATATTGCCGATACTTCGATAACAGTAATATCGTTAACAAAATCGGCTTCGGTTAGGTCAATTTCGAGCCCGCCAAAAATAGCGGTAACATTTCCACCTTTTATGTTACGGCTTTGTATAACTCGTTTGCCGCCACCCATAATTGCTATTTCGTCAATGCGTTCAACGCCGTCAACAGTAATATTTTTTGTGTCGAAATAGTGGGGGTGTTTTACCCGTCGTGGTATAAAAACTATTATAATGCCAACGGCAATTAAAAGTACCGGCCAAATTAACTGACGGGTTTCGAATGGCACGTCAATTATACGTGGTATTAAAAAAGTAGTACCTACTAAAATAAGTATTATTGCCGGAAACCTTGAATGGTTGCGGAAAAGGTTGACCACGCCAATAAAAATAAGTAACGACGGCCAGCTAATTATTATACGGCGTGTTTCGTATGGGAGTAAACCAAGCCTGTCGAGTAAAAAAACTACGCCAAAGCCTATTAACAAAAGACCAACTATTGGTAAACCGTCGCGGTGGCAAACCCTGCCTTTTGAGTTTCGTGTAAATTTATCGTTATTGTATTCCATAATAATTTTATTTTAATTTTTACCCAATATTAATTTGCTATACCAAAAGTAATAGTATAAGGTGTTATTGCAAATGTAATATCGGCTAAAAGGTATTTAAAATCGGTAAAATACAATATTTTACATATTTACATGCTAAAGTTACCGTTGTATTATTACCTTACAAGGTTGTTTTTAAATATTTCGGTATCAGGCAATTTAACAATTTGGTGTTGGTTAATGGCCTTTTTTTGTTGTGTGTTATTAAAATAAACTGTAAGTATTTTTTGGCAGGTATCGTTATCGTAATTAATCCATTTAAAAATAAAATTAGTACTGTCGGCACCGGGTTGTTCAAGTTGGTCGAGTTTAAAAGCAATTATGTACGAGTAATTGTACGATGCCCAGTCGTTATTTCTGTTGTGCCTGAATTCGAGTATAGGCTGGTTAAGTGTGTCGGTTTTGGCCGAATCGGGTATTACAAGGTTTATGTAATGTATCGATGATCCGCCAACAAAGCCATATATTACGTTAAGATAATTATCGGTAACCCAAATATTATCGTTAATAATATTGATAGGGTCGTTGCCAATGCTGTCGGCATTTTGGTTTGTTAACTGCGTAATATTTTTAGTGTAAATGGGTTCGAGTTTCAACATTTCTACTTTGTATTTAACATTTGTGGCATTACTGTCTGACGATATAAAATTGTAAGTTGCCACAACGCGCGAATTGTTTACTATTGAATCGTTGTAAGTTATTCTGTTGTTTGGTTCGAGTATGTTTTTATTGTCGAGCTTTATGTAGTAACCTATTGTACTGGTTGTGTCTTTAAAAGTAGCAAAACTGTAATAGCTTATTGTGGTAGGTTCGTTTTTTAAACAACCTGTTAATAATAAAGCTATTATTACAATTAACTGATTTTTTAAAAATGTTTTCATTATAGTATGGCTTTATTTGTAATTAGTATTATGTAAATAAAATCAAAATTAATAAATAATTGTTGGTTTATACTTGCAGTATTATAAAATAAAGCTACTTTTTTTGAAAACGATTTGTATTGAATATTGTTAAATTTATTGTTTGCTAATGCCTAAGTTGAGCGGTTGGAGCTAAGCGAACAAACTCTATATCGATTGAGCGAATAGCTCAATTTGGGTAATAGTTATTAGTGCATATTTATATATTGTTGGCAGGTTATTTATTGGTACGTATTTATGTAAATAATTATTGTTTTTTAATGTAATATATTTGTTTTGTTCAATGCATTGTAAAGCGTTTTGGCTAATTAAACCCGAGGTGTGGGGCGGTAAACATTCGTAAATATATTCGTCGGTTTTTAAGGAGCTAAATTGTTGTGATGCAGCTTTGTTAAAAAAAACAATTTTGCATTTGTTTTCGCATTTCTCGACTAAAATTGTAGTGTCGTGTAAATTGTCAACAATTAATTCGCAAATATTTGTTTTGTTGGTAATGTTGGTGTTTAATATTTTTGGTTGTGTTTTACATTCGTTAAGTTTTTGTTCAAGTTTTGAATAATCGTTGTTAAGGTTTTTGTGTAAAAAGCGTGTAAAAAGTAGGTTATTTACTCGCAAACCCACTTCTATTAAATCGTATGGTTTAGTTAAAAAATCGGTTGCACCGGCGGCAAGAGCTTTTTTTTTCGATTCGGACGAAACGTCGGCAGTTAGTACCAAAACAGGTAAAAATATGTTGTTGGTATTTGTTTTTTTTATCTCGTTAATAATATCGTACCCCGAAAAATATGGCATAGTAAGGTCGAGTAGAATAATATCGGGGCAAAATTTCTCAAAAACGGTTTGAAAAACCCTGGGGTCGTCAATGCTTTTAACATTGTGGTATCCCTGAATCTCAAAAAATCCTTCGAGTACTTCAATATTTATATATTGGTCGTCGATTATTAAAATATTGGCACTTTTTAAGTTATCGTTGTTTATCATAAAAATTTATTTTGGGTTAGTTTATTGGTTTAATTAAATAATTGTCAATAACATGCAATAGTTTAATAATGTCAAAAGGTTTAGTTATGTAATCTTTAATACCAAGTATAAAAAGTTTTTCGCGTTCGGCTTTAATTGCGTTGGCACTTATAATAATTATGGGAATGTTTTTAGTATCGTTATTTTTGGCCAGTTGTTCAATAACTTTGTCGGCGTTAATCCCAATAAGGTTATTGTCGAGTAAAACCAGTCCGGGTTTGTGTTTTAAGCATAAATTTACTGCATGGTATCCGTTAGGGGTGGTAAAAACCTGAATTTGCGGCCTGTAATTGGCTAATATTTGATTAATAAGGTCGATGTTTTGCATGTTATCTTCGGCAATTACAATTTTGGCGTTGTAGTTAATTACGTCGGGTTTATTAATTAATACCTGTGTATTACTGTAATTTTTGTTGTTACCAATTTGGGAGTGTGGCAACTCAACCCAAAACGAGCTTCCTTTGCCCGGTATGCTTTCAACACCTGTGTGCCCGCCCATAGCCTCGGTAATTTTTTTAACAACAGCAAGGCCCAGCCCAGTGCCTTCAACGGTTGTATTGTTTGAACCAACGCGTTCAAATGGTTTAAAAAGTTTTTGTAAGTCGTCGGGGTTAATGCCATAACCTGTATCGGTAATTATTATTTTAACTAGGTTATAATTGCATAAGTTGCTGTAAGTTAATGCGGTTTCGATAGTAATATTGCCATTTGGCTTGTTGTATTTTATGGCATTGTTTAATAAATTAATAACAATTTGTTTAGTACGTTGCAAATCGGCTTTTGCAAAAAGTTTTACCTCTGTTTGTGTCATTAGGTTTATAGTTATCGAATTTTTTGATGCCAATGGTTTTAGTAGTTCGATAATTTCGGCAACAACATTGTTAATATCAATGTTTTCAATCGATAGTGACAACTCGCCTGCCTCAATTTTCGAAATGTCGAGTACTTCGTTAATAAGGTGTAGTAAAAGTTTACCGCTACGCAATATGTTATCTACATTTTTTTTCTGGCGTTGGGTTAGTTGTTCAATTTGTAATAGCTGTGCAAAACCTAATATCGAGTTCATGGGTGTACGTAACTCGTGGCTCATTCGCGATAGAAACTCGCTTTTTGCCATATTTGCAGTTTCGGCCTGGTGTCGGGCAATTTTTATCTCTTCTTCGGCATTTTTGCGGTCGGTAATATCAACTATAACAGTTAGTAAGCATTTTGTGCCGCCTACAAAAATTGTATTAGTGGCTAATAAACCGGTAATTATTTTACCACTTTTCGAGCGTAATTTCATCTCGAATTCTTGTAACGGTATATTATTACTGAGCCTGTCGGCAATTATGTTGCGGTTATATATGTCAACTAATATGTTTAGTTCGTCGGCAGTTTTGCCAACAAGCTCATTATAGCTGTATTCTAAAGTTTTTATAAGGCTTTTATTTACATCGATAAAGCGGCCTGTATAAAAATCGGTTATTAATATTAAGGCCGAGTTTGAGTGAAATGCTGCATGGAATTTTTGTTCCGACAGTACAAGTTTCGACACGTCTTTGCTTATGCATATTATGGCTTTATTATCGTCCCAATTGCCGTGTTGTAGTTTTGTTTCGACAGTTATAAGTTCGCCGGTTTTTGTTTTTAATGGTATGGCATAACTTACAGTTTGCGTGGTTTTAGTGGTTTCAATTTTGTTAATAACATCGTTATAAAATTCGTTATTATATAATACTGTTAAATGTTTACCAAAAATCTCGTGGTTGTTGTATCCAAGTTTACGTGTTACAGTATTATTATGGTGAATTATATTTCCATCTATATTTATTATAACCAAAAAATCGTCGATATTATTAAAAAGGTTCTCGTAGTTTGCTCTTGTTTGGTTTAAACGGGCTTCGCCTCGTTCGCTTGCAATTATTCCCGATATCATACTGCTCCAAATTTTCAGATAACTAATTTCATCGGGGGTATATTCTTTATAATTTGTAACCGAGTCGATACCAACAAAGCCGGTTAAATTATTATTGTTATGAATTGGGAAAACAATTACCGACTTAATTTTTTGTTGCTCAAGTAATTGGCGTTCGTATGTCCAATCGTCGGGTAGTTTTGAAACCACAGGAATTATTATTGCCTGCTTGTTTTCAAGTGTTTCGGTCCATTTTTTAAGTTTGTCGCACTGCAATAATTTCAGGTTGTCAATTTGGGGTTCAATGTTTTTATTGCACCATTCGTATGTGTTTGTCATTGTTGTTTTTTTGTTGTCAAACTCGAACACGTAAATCCTGTCGGTATTTAAAAATTCGCCAATGCTTTTAAGGGCTGTGTTAAGCCCGTCTTTTTTTTGCCCGTGCGGTGTGGCTGCCAGTTTCGACGATAGTTTAAGCAATTCGTATTCAAAATCTTCGGCATATTTACGTACGGTTATGTTGCTTGCCGACACGTATATTAGTTCGCCAAAAGGTTTAGCGTGCCATTCAATAACATGGTATTTGTTGTCGTGCCCTAAAAGGCGGTTAACAAAATTGTTTATAGGCCGTTGTTTAGCTAATTCGCCAAAAATGTTAATTGTTCCTTTAAGGTCGTCGGGGTGTATAAAATTTGTAAACTGGGTGTGTTCAAGTTTGTTTTTTGGTTGTCCAAAAAAGTCCTCCCAGGTTTTGTTTACCCTTAAAAAATTAAGGTGGATATCGCAAATACACAAAAAATCGGGCGATGTATCTATAAATTTTTCAAGTTCTTCAATTTTATATTTAAGGTTATCGTGTAATAATTTTGTGTTACTAATATTTGTTATAGTTCCAATTGCCCCGGTAATAGTTGCGTTGTTTTGTGTTGGTTGTAATTTTAACGCTACCCAACAGTAGTTTTCGGTTTTGTCTAATAACCTTATCTCGTGAGTTAATTTAACGGCATCGGTGTTGGTGAGTATATTATTAATAAAATTTGTTTTGTACGATTCAAATATCAGGTTGTTAATGTTTATGCCAATAAGTTCATTGGTGGTGTAACCTGTAAGCTTAGTAACATAGCTGTTTATATATTTAATATTTCCCAGGTTGTCAATTTCAAAAACAACATGGTTAATTTGCCCCAAAATATTTTCAAAATATTGGTTGTTAAATTCGTTTGGGCTTGTATAATTGTTGTTTACAATATTATTATCGATGCTGTTATTTTCAGCAGGCCTGCAATAATTATTGTTCTTGTCCATTGGGGTTAATTGTTTTTTTTTTGATGTAAAACAATGCTTATTGGCCTGTTGTTTAAAAACTACAGGTTTTATGTTTTATAAATAAGTTAATTGTTTATAGTAACAATATGGGTTACCCCGATGGAGGTTATTTTTAATGTTTATTAAAAATTAAGCCAATTAAGCTAAAGACTCAATTTTGATTAAATATAAAAACCCTGCAAACATATTTACTTTGTTTGCAGGGTTTTATATTAATTTAATTTGTTGTTTTAAAAATAAAGGTTAACGCCTCCGCTAATAAGGTGGTAGTTGTTGTTGGTTAAATTAACATCGGCCTCGAACATAAACGATAGCCCTTTTTTAAGGCCAATTTCGAACCCAAGTGGCAGCCAAAGCGGAAATTCAACATCGTCGGCAAAATTAATATCGGCATCTAAACCGGTGTAAAAGTTAACATTTTTGCGCATTGCAAATGTTGCAAGTACCGAACCATCTAAACCAAATGTGCCCCAATTGTGTGCACCGGCACTAACCGACACATACTTGTTCATTGCAAACTCAATATCGGCACCTACATAAGTGTTACCGGGGCCTAAAACACCCAATTTTACATCAAGGTCAATGCCTTTTGTTAAACCATACCCGCCACGGGCAAACAAAATAAAATGGGTGGACCCCGATGCAAGTAATGTTGGATGTATGCCAACACTAAAACTCCCCTTTTTAAGTGTTGCCGAAGTTGAAAATACTTGTGCATTACTTACTATAGCCCCTAAAAACAATATAACTGCTAATAATAGTTTCTTGCTCATTTTGTTATGTGTTAATTAAAAAATTAAATTTATGGCTGCAATTTAATTCATATTGTTTTAATATTAATTATAACAATAGTAACAATTATACATTGTTAACTGTTATTTAATAAAACAAATAATTTTTTTAGTTATTATGACTAACGATAATACATTTATTGGCCAACTTGACGAATTAATAGGGCTTTTTAAACAGCTTAAAAATAAAGCTGTTGCCGATGGTGCATATATTAAAGACGAACAGCTTTTTGACAATTTTGAGCAACTTGCAAACCAGTACGAATCGATGAAAAAAGTGGTGCCCGAAAATTTTATTGAGGAGGTTGGCGGCCCGCTTAAAACTTTGCTTACCGGAATGGTTGAACAACTTAAAGCAGAGCTTTACTATTATACTCCCGATAATAATAAACTCGATGCGATTGATACTTTACTTAAAAATGAATCGCTAACCGAGGCCGAAATTAATAAACTGTTGGACCAACGTTCAAATCTTAAATAGCCTATTTTAACTGCATATATTTGCCAACCCATGCTGCATTGTCGACACTTTTAAACAAGCGTATAAGGTTATGTCCATAACAATGTTCCGATAAATTGGTTATACCAAACTCCGACAATAAGGTAAACTGTTGACTCGATGGTGTGCCGGTTTTAGTTCCCCAGCCGGTTTCATTGCTATCGTCGAACGGGTATTGGGCGTACTTTAGTTTCCATAAATTATTGAAAACCGATGGGTTTATTTTATACTCGTCGCAATAATTAATTTTGTCGGGGTTGGCTTTTGAGTCTTCAAATCCACAAAATTGACGTATAAACGAGTCTTTATTTAAAAAAATAACTTCAACACTACTGTCGGGAGCCTGGCAATAAATGCCAAAAGTTATTGGCGAACTATTTGCCCCCGATGTTAATGATATTGTAAACGAGTATCTTGCATAGCGTATCTCGGGAACGTAATCTTTTTTAGGTATAAGTATTTGAGCGTAACTGCTAATTGTAAATATTAGCGCAAATACTAATATTATTTTTTTATTGTTTATGTTTGGCATGTTACCGTCATTATGTTTTATGTTGTAAATGCTATAAACAATAATTACCGCATCTCGTATTCGTATACTTTGCGTTTAATAAGTTTCTTTTTGCCGTCGTATTCAAGTTTTTCAACGCGCAGGTTGTTATTATATTTATATTCAATAATCTCGTAAATTTTGCCTGTTTTATCGGTTTTTGTTTCGCTAATTTTGTTGCCTTTTTCGTCAAATTTGTAAGTTACTTTGCTGTCAATTTTGCCATCTTTAAATTTAACCTCTTCAATAATATTTCCATTTGCATCAAAAGTAGCTTCCGAGTCAATTTCGGGGCTGTCGTCGCCTTTTGTGTACTTTTGTTCCATAACCCTGACTTTTTTCGCGCCTGGTGCTTGTTCCTGTGCAAATACAATTGTCGATATTGCTATTAAAAAAATTATTGATAAAATACTTTTTTTCATTATTATAATTATTAAAGGTTTTGTTTAAATATGCCAGTTATTAGTGGTTAAAGTTAATTAACGCTTTTAATAAAACTATATTTTAATAATATTTAGTAAAAAATTTGGGTATAAAAACAAAAAACCGTTTACAAATAAATGTAAACGGTTTTTGCCAGTGGTGCCACTCGGGATCGAACCAAGGACACACGGATTTTCAGTCCGTTGCTCTACCTACTGAGCTATGGCACCCTGTTTGCTTAAGAGCGATGCAAAAGTAAACAAAAAATGTTTTGCTCCAAATAATTATTACAAAAAAAAGCTCATTAATTGTAAGCAAAAGTATATCAATTGTTTATATACGCAATTTGTTGTTAAGCTTGTTAATTATTGTGTTCAACCCAAATAAAAGCATCGGTATTGGCACCATAACTTGCTGCAATTTTAACATATTGCTCTTTAATTGTTGCTGGAATTGTTTTTTCGCGCGATAGTATCCATAAATATTTACTGCTACTGCCCATAACCAAAGCATATTTATATTGGGCGTCAATAGCAATTACGTTATAAGCCGAGTAAAATGGCCCAAAAAACGATACTTTAAGTTTTGCTTCATCGTTTAGCCCTACTAATTTGGCTTTGCCAATGGCTTGTTTGTTTTGTTTTGTAACGTAATTATAACCACTGTTAACAACCTTAATAGTTCCATCATTGTTTAGAGTGTATTGCGCGGTAGTGTTATTAAGGTTACGTTCAAAGCGTAAATCCATTCGTGCTATCTCGTACCATTTTCCCAAATATTTATTAATGTCAAATGGTTTAACTACTTCAATATTATCGGGTTTTGATGAACACGAAATTACCGATACAAGTAAAACCAGTCCTAATGTTTTTATCTGTTTTGTCATAATTGTTTGTTTTAATTTTGCATGTAGCAAAAATGTAAATAATTAAAGGTTATTTTGCAAAAAAATATTATTGGTACTTACACCTAAGTTAAGCGATTAAAGCGTAGCAAATAAATGCTTTACTTTAGGTTAACCCCGATATAGTTTTGTTGTGTTTCATTAACCAAGTATAGTGAAATATTTACAAAATCTAAATCGATTGAGCGGGAAACGCTCAATTTGGGTTACAAACAAATACGGGTTAAAAAGGTTCGTACTATGGCAATAATCATAATAATTAATATTTATATTTATCGTCAAATTAAGCAAATTGGTAAAAAAACTTTTATATATAGCACCTCATAGGCCTGGGCGTTCACCTGGCCAACGTTTCAGGTTCGAGCAGTTTATGCCTTTTCTCGAGTCGCATGGGTTCGATATTACATACTCGTATGTTATAAACAGGCGCAACGACAAAATACTATATAAAAAAGGTTTCTATTTTAATAAAGCTTTAATTAGTTTAAAAGCATCAATTATAAGGTTATACGATTTATTACGATGTAAAAATTACGATGTAATATTAATATATCGCGAGGCTCATTTTTTAGGAAATGCTTTTTTTGAGCGCCATATCGCAAAAAAAAACGTACCTGTTGTTTACGATTTTGATGATGCTATTTTTTTAAACGATACCTCGGTAGCTAACAATAATTTAAGCTGGCTTAAAAAACCACAAAAAACTGGTAAAATAGCATCGTTTGCAAACCTTGTTATTGTAGGTAACCAGTATCTAAAAAGCTATGCTGACATGTTTAATAATAATGTTATTATTATTCCAACAACAATTAGCCTGCAAAATTATGTTTGTAAAAATTATAACAATAATGGTAAAATTTGTATAGGTTGGACAGGTAGTTCAACCACCATAAAGCATTTTGAGCTTATTGTTCCAATTTTACAAAAAATAAAAGCTAAGTATGGCAATACAGTTATTTTTAAGGTAATTGTCGATATTGATTATAGTAACCCGGAGCTTGGTATAAAAAGTATAAAATGGGAGCGTAGTTCCGAAATTGACGACCTTAACAGTATTGATATTGGTATTATGCCATTACCCGACGACGATTGGAGCAAAGGAAAATGCGGATTTAAGGGTATTCAATATATGGCTTTGCAAAAACCTGTGGTAATGTCGCCGGTGGGGGTTAATACCGAAATAGTTACCGATGGACTGAATGGGTTTTTGGCAACTACCGCCGACGAGTGGATAGATAAATTGTCGATGCTTATTGAATCGGGCGAATTGCGCCAAAAGCTTGGCAAAGCAGGGCGCGAGACAATTGAAAAAACTTACTCGGTTGAGGTACAACAACAAAATTTGGTGAATGCTTTGTTATCGGTAATTAAGTAAAAGCTAAGTTGAGCAGTTAAAGAAAAGCTAAAAAGTTATTTACTTAGGTAAAATTTGGGTAATAATTATTTAGGTTTTATAAAATCTTTTAAAACAACATATAAAGCTGCAAAAACCGATAATAACGATAAAACTACAGTGAATACTGGAAAATTATACTCAAAATAACTGTCGAGTTTTTTGCCACCAAAAACTCCTAAAACAATAATGCCAAGCATTTGGAAAACCATTCCCGAATACTTGGCATAACCGTTTATGTTATTATTGTTATTTCTTTTTGTCGTCATTTATTATTGGCTCGGCTGTTTGGTTCATTTTGCAGTTGCCGGTAAAAACTGAGCCAGGTTCAATACCTAATTTGCGAGTAATAATGTCGCCTAAAATTGATGATGTGCTTTTTAGCGATAAAAGTTCATTAACCGATATTTTCCCTTCAATTTTTCCTTCAACCTCGCAGTTTTTGCAAATAATTGAGCCTTTAATATTACCTGAAGTACCAATAACTACTTTACCCTGAACATTCAAATTCCCCGATAAATTGCCGTCGATACGGATATCGCCTGAGCAGTTTATATCACCAATAATACTTGTTCCGGCACCAATAATATTTATTTGTTTTTGTTCTGTTTCAAGGTTTTTTGCCATAACATTTATTTTTGTAGTTAATTATACTTTATCGCCATCGTAGGCCCATTTTACATAAATAGTTCCCCAGGTAAAACCGGCACCAAAAGCCGATAATATTAGGTTGTCGCCTTTTTTAAGCTGTTTCTCCCATTCCCAAATACATAAAGGTATAGTTGCCGATGTGGTGTTTCCATATCGTTGTATATTAATCATAACCTTTTCGGGGTTAAGGTTCATGCGTTTGGCGGTAGCTTCAATAATGCGCAAATTAGCCTGGTGTGGAACTAACCAGGTAATATCGTCTGATGTTAAGTTGTTGCGTTCCATTATTTCAACCGATACATCGGCCATGTTCGAAACGGCATGTTTAAAAACTGTTTGCCCCTCCTGATAAATGTAGTGCATTTTTTCAGCAACGGTTTTTTCAGATGCAGGGTAGCACGAGCCGCCTGCTTTCATGTATAAATGTTTGCGTCCCATGCCGTCGCTACGGGCAATGTAATCCATAACAGCAAAATCGCTGGTAGTAGGTTCGAGCAAAATTGCTGCCGATGCATCGCCAAACAATGGGCATGTTGTACGGTCGTTATAATTAGTAATTGCCGACATTTTTTCGGCACCAACAACTATAACTTTTTTGTATTGACCTGATTCGATAAATTTTGATGCAGTAATAAGTGTATATATAAAACCCGAACAACCAGCGTTAATATCGAAATGGAAAGCATTTTTAATACCTACCTTGTCGGCAATTATACTTGCTGTGGCCGGGAACGGCATATCGGGAGTAACAGTGGCACAAATAATCAAATCAATATCATCGGCCGACGTTCGTGTTTTTTCTAAAAGTTGTTTAACTGCGCGAGCACCCATAAATGATGCGCCTTCGTTTTCTTCTTTTAAAATATGGCGTTCTTTAATACCAACACGTGACATAATCCATTCGTCGCTGGTGTCAACCATACGGCTAAGTTCATGATTATC
Organism: uncultured Bacteroidales bacterium; assembly: GCA_964544385.1. Lineage (GTDB taxonomy): Bacteria > Bacteroidota > Bacteroidia > Bacteroidales > SZUA-534 > CAZJCR01. The sequence continues at coordinate 8,561 of CAZJCR010000004.1, read as the reverse complement.
GAGGATGTATTCGGGTACATAAGCCCCAACACCTGTAATTTGTGCCCTTATTTTGCTCATTACTGATATATTTCAATTAGTCGTTCTGAAACTTTTGCTTCAATTACTGAACGGGTTTTAAGTATCATTGCTTTAATTGTAACATCGTTTGATGCGCCATGGGCAATAATAACAGTTGAATTAACTCCAAGTACGGGGGTTCCGCCATAATTTTCGGCGTTAAAACGTTCAAAAAACTCGTCGGTTTTGCCGCGTTGTTTTATTATTTTATATAAACCTTCGGCCTGTTTAAGTACAATGTTACCTGTAAACCCGTCGCAAACAACAACGTCGGCCGGGCAATCGCCAAACAGGTGGTTTCCTTCAATGTTACCAATAAAATTAAAGTCTTTTGAATCTTTCATAATATCAAAAGCACCTTTAACAACAAGGTTTCCTTTTTGGTCTTCGGTGCCAATATTAAGGAGTGCAACTTTAGGGTTCTCGATGCCATAAACATTTTTTGCATAAACGCTGCCTAAAACGCCATATTGGTATAAAACATCGGGCCGGCAATCGGGGTTAATGCCAACGTCGAGCAATAAAGCTGGTACTTCGCGAAGTTGTGGCAGTTCGGTCGATATGCAAGGCCTTATAACACCGGGTATTGCTTTAATAGTGTACATTGTACCAACTAACATTGCACCGGTGCTACCGGCACTTGCAAACCCGTCGATAAGTTTTTTATGGAGCATGCCAAAACCAATTGCCATTGATGAGTTTGGTTTTGCCGCGAAAGCTTTTGCCGGGTGTTCGCACATACCGATATATTCGGTAGTATGAATAATTTCGAATACCGAATGGTCGAACTTTTCGCGTTCACAAATTTCAACAATTTTAGTTTTGTCGCCAATCAAAACTAATTTGTCGTCGTTTGCAAGCTCTTTTTGTGCTAATATTGCACCCAATACAACTGCTTCGGGGGCGTAATCGCCACCCATTACATCAACACCTATCCTCATATAAAGAATTCTGGTAAATTGGTATGCTACTATGCTGTAACTTCTTTCTCAATAGCTTGTTTACCACGGTAGTAACCACACTCGGGGCAAACATGGTGGTAGCGTACGCCTGCGCCGCAATTTGAACATTTCGAAATGGTAGGTGCAACAGCTTTATAATGCGTTCTCCTCTTGTCCCTTCTGGTTTTTGAATGTCTGTGCTTTGGATGTGCCATTTTAAATCGCTTTTAAATTAGTTCAATAAATCGTTTAATTTGCCCCATCGGGGGTCTTTTATCTCATTTTTGTTATTTGCTTTTAACCCGCTAAGTTTTTTTATCATGGCGGGGTTACATGTTGTATTGCCATTTTCGTCGTCAGGGTGCACGCGCTTCATTGGTAATGCCAAATGTATAAATTCATTTATATATTGCCCAATGTCGATGGTGTTTTCGTTCTCCGAAATAATTATTAATTCGTCTGATACTTCTTCGGATACACTGCCATACTCGAAATAAAGCTTTCCGGTGTTTTCAATTTTTTGTTGATAAGGGTCAAGGCACCTGTCACATTCAACAACTACAAATCCTTTAATTGTAATTGTAAGTTCGAAACCGTTGTGCTTTTTTATAAAATCAACTTTGGCATTTACATGCCCCTGCTTTATTTCTGACTCGGGAAATTGTTCAAAGAACGTGTCGGTAATTGTGTACTCAAAAGTATAATTACCGTCTGAAAAATCTTTAAAAGGAATGTTTATATCAACTAACATGTTGTAAAAAAATTCGTGCAAAAGTAAAAACAAATTGCTTAAATAAAAAAAATAGCGGGCAAATTTACTTTTTGTATTTAATTAAAACGATTAAAAATAAACAAATTTGCTTGTATTGTGCTAATATGCTGATAATTACTTTGGTAAAATTATTTTAAAAGTTGTTCCCTGGTTTTGGTCCGATGCAGCTACAAATATTTTGCCATTATGGTAGTTCTTAATTATGCGTTTAGTTAACGAAAGGCCTAATCCCCAGCCACGGTCTTTTGAGGTGTACCCGGGGTTAAAAATTGCTTTGTGTTTCGATTTTGGTATGCCTTTGCCGGTGTCGGCTATTTCAATGTGTGCTTCTTTGTCGGTTTCAGTTATTTTTATTTTTATTGTGCCTTTTCCATCCATGGCATCAACAGAGTTTTTTACAAGGTTTTCGATAACCCAGTTAAATAGCGACCGGTTAAGTGGTAAAAGTACTTCTGATTTTACTTCGTAGTTGGTTATAAAATTTATGTTTTTTGATGTGCGGGTTTTCATGTAGTTTATAGCGTTTTCAATTACATTAACTAAACTTTCGACATGCAGGCTGGGTTGTGAACCAATTTTTGAGAAACGCTCGGTTATTGTTTGTAAACGGAAGATGTCTTTCTCCATTTCAGCTATGTAGGGTGTGTTTGTTTCGGTTTGTCCAAGTATGTTTATCCAGGCCATTAACGACGATATTGGTGTTCCAAGTTGGTGCGCTGTTTCTTTTGACATTCCTACCCAAACCCGGTTTTGTTCGTCGCTGCGGGCGCGGCTAAAGGCAAAGTACGATATAAATATAAATACAGTTATTATGGCTAATTGGATATAAGGAAATGCTGATAGTTGTTTTAATATTGTTGAATCGGTGTAATATATGCGGTTTTGGTTTCCTTCGGGTAAATCAATAATTATTGGTTCTTTTTCGGTTTTCATTTTTTTGAGGTTTTTTTGGTAAAACCCGGGTTCGTTAATATCGGGTAAATTTATGTGCGATATTATGCTGTCGTTTTTGTCGGTTAGTATTACCGGTATGGTTTTATTGTTGGTTATAACTTTAAGATAAAAGCTTATGTCGTTTGTTATATCGTCGACAATAGCTATTGAACGTGTGGCCTCGGCCCACATTTCAATTTTTACGCGCTCTTCGGTTTTTAATTTTTTTACCAAAATGTTAGTGTAAACCAACGACAGAGCGCCAATGGTAATAGCCATAAAAAATATGATAAATTTCCATTGACGTTTGTAATTGTAAAAATTGAAAAATTTCATATTGGTGGTACAATAAATTTTGTTTAGTTATATTCGAAAAACCCCTTTGATAACATCAAACGGTTTATATTTTTTTTTATTGCTTATGTTGTGTTATCGATAGTTTGTTTTCAAGCATCAGGCAATAGCCGTTTTGTAATGGTTTAACATCAAAAATGCCAATGGTATTGTTAATATTTATTTTTGTGGTGTTGTTTGTTATTGTATTGTGTTTAAAGTAGCCATGCTCGTTGTAGTAAAAAATATTTGATTGTGTAATTGATGGTTTTGTTGTTGAGTTTATTTGTATTGTATTTATGTACGTTCCATACAGGTCGAAAACGAGTACTTTGTTTGTAAGGCTTAAATACAAGTTTTGGCCAGCCTGGATTAAAAATAGGGGGTTTTGGTTATTAAAGTAGCTAATAATACTGTTGCTTTGGTGGGTTTTTACCATCGATAGCGAATAATTTACCAGTGTGTTGTCTGATTGTTCGAAAACCCAAAAGCCACCGTCGATGTTATTACATGCTAATTGTACATTGTTGTATGTTAAATTGTTAAGGTTTACTGGTGAGCCAATTATTGCTAACTGGCGGTTAAGAAAAACTATTGTTTGGGTGTTGTAATAAAAAAGTAAAATTTTTAAATGGTTTGTAACATCGATAGCCGAAATGTTACCTAAAAAGGCGTTGCTGTATTGGTACAACAGTTTTCCGTTGGTATCGTATTTTTGCAATAGCTTACCGCTTACCAAATAAATATTGTTTTGAGAGTCGGTGTCGATAAAATTTGCGCTGACATTAACATTGGTAATATTTTGTGCTATTGTACTGCTAATAAAAAACAGTATAAGTGCAGTTATTATAATTAACTTGTTATTGATTATTGTTTTCAATCATTTTAATTATTTGTTCAACATATTGACGGTTGTTCGATAAACGAGGTATTTTATGCTGGCCACCAAGTTTACCGTTATTTTTTAGCCATGTGTGGAAAGTTCCTTTTTTAACCGGGTGTACAATAGGCATGTCGAGGTTGTAGTTTTTAAATCGTTTTGCCTCGTAGTCGGAGTTTACGGTTTTAAGAGCCTCGTCGAGCATGTAGGTAAAATAGTCAATATCGTTTGGCAAAGTTTCGAATTCAATTATCCACTCGTGTGCTCCTTGTTTGCCAACTTGCATAAAAACCGGTGCTGCTGTGTATTCAAGTACTTTTGCTTTGGTTTTATCGCAGGCAATGCGTATGGCTTTGTCGGCATTGTCAACAATAAGCTCTTCGCCAAAGGCATTTATAAAGTGTTTTGTACGTCCGGTAATAATAAATTTGTGGGGTTTAAGGCTGGTGAACATAATTGTATCGCCAATAATATACCGCCATAAACCGCTGTTTGTGCTAATTACAACGGCATAATTTACATTTGTTGTTACTTCGTCGACATTTAAAGCCGGGGGGTTGTGTGAGTGGAACATGTCCATTGGAATAAACTCGTAATAAATACCGTAATCGAGCATTAGTAGCATTGAGTTGTCAAAGGGGTTGTCTTGTATGCCAAAAAAACCTTCGCTGGCGTTATAGGTTTCGATGTAGTGCATGTCGGGGTTTGGAATAACCTGTTTATATTGCTCTTTGTATGGTAAAAAGCTTATGCCGCCATGTATAAAAAGTTCGAGGTTTGGCCAAACGTCGAGTAAATTATTTTTGCCCGATATTTTTAATATTCGTTCAATAAGCACTAAAGTCCACGATGGTACACCCGAAATGTTTGTAACGTTTTCTTTAATTGTAGCTTCGGCCATTTTTTCGAGCTTTTCTTCCCAATTTTCCATTAATGCTATCGACGATTTTGGGGTGCGGTAAAACTCGGCATAAAAAGGGATGTTCTCAATTAGTATTGCCGACAAATCGCCGTAATACGATTCGTTACTAAAGTTGTTAATTTTGTGGCTTCCACCAACAATAAGGCTTTTGCCTTTAAGCACACGGCTGTTTGGGTATAAAAAATCGTTAATAAATAAAACGTCTTTACCGCCGCGCATGTGGCAGTCGTCGAGAGCCTCCTGGCTAACGGGTATAAATTTGCTTTTATCGTTTGTTGTGCCCGACGATTTTGCAAACCATTTAATTTCGCCTGGCCACAGAACATTGTTCTCGCCGTTGCGAAGGCGTTCGACATATGGTTTTATGTCGTCGTATTGTTGCAGAGGTACTTGTTTCCTAAATTCGTCGAATGATTTTATATCTGCAAAATTGTGTTTTGTTCCAAATTCGGTATCCGATGCTAACGAAAGTAACGATTCAAGGGTATCGCGTTGCACGTCGGCGGGGTATTTTCTGAACAAATCAATTTCGTTCATTCGTTTAATAGTAATCCAGCTTAATATTGTTTTAAAAAGTGGCATATATTAATTTTTTACTGTTTATAAATAACGAGCAATAGTAAAAGCAATAACATTATTGTGTTGTCCTTTGTCCATAAACCTCTCGTAATTGCTTGAGTAAGGCCTTGCCGCTGTTAGCGAGTAACAAAAGTGAGCCATTAAAAGCCATTTGTTGGTAAAATTGTAATTTATACCGGCAAAACCGCCAACCTCGAATTTGTTAAAAGCCGGGTTTGCATCGGTATATCCGTACGATGTTTTGTCTTCGCGGGCTTTTATAAGGTAGTTCAGGCTAATGCCTGCTTCAAAATCTAATTTTTTATAGTGATAATAGCGAACAGACACAGGTAATTCGGCATAATGCAGGTCCGATTTATAAAATACGTTGTTTTTGTTGTCAACCCTGCTGCTTCCTTTTTGTGCATATCGTAAACCAAGTTGGTAAGCAATTTTTGTGTTAAAAAGCCTGTTAACAAAAACGCCGCCTGTAATACCAGCTTTATTGTAACCGCTATATCGGTCGCCATCGAGCTGGCATGCCGACATACCGGCATAAATACCGGCTTTAAACTCTTGTGCAAATGTTATATTACCTATACAGTTAAAAAGCAGTGTAATAGTAAAAATGTATATTTTACAGTAATTTTCAGGCATAGTTTTTTAGTTGTTCAATTAATGTGGTTGTTCCATCAACAGCAGTTGCTTTTATAAATTTAAAATTAAGTTTTGATGGTAATGTAATTTCGTTTGGGTCGATAATAAATTTTGGTACGCCAGGCTTTACGTAATTTATTAAACCGGCTGCCGGGTAAACGTTTAGCGATGTGCCAATTACTAAAAAAATATCGGCAACCGAAACAATGTCAATTGCTTTTTCGATGTTAGGTACGGGTTCGCCAAACCAAACAATATGGGGCCTAAGCTGGCAGCCTTTTTCGCATTTGTCGCCAATTTTTATCTCCGATGTTCCAATGTCGTAAACAAGGTTTTCGTATTTTGAGCTACGCACTTTTGTAAGCTCGCCATGCAGGTGTAAAACATTATTACTGCCAGCCTGCTCGTGTAAATTATCGACATTTTGGGTTATAATATTTACATTAAAAATGTTTTGCAGTTTAGCTAAGTTATAATGTGCAGGGTTAGGTTTAACAGTTGCAAGCTGGGTGCGTCGCTGGTTGTAAAACTCGAGCACTAAAGCAGGGTTTTTGTAAAATGCTTCTGGAGTGGCAACATCTTCAATTTTATATTTGTCCCAAAGTCCCCCGTTATCGCGAAAAGTGGTTAACCCGCTCTCGGCACTAATGCCGGCTCCGGTTAAAACAACTAATAGTTTTTTTGCCATAATAATTAAGCAATTATTGTTTTTTAATATTGTAACTTTTTATTGCCGATGTATCAATTTTGTATCCTTTGTTAATATAAGTGTCGATACCATTTTTTAAGTTATATACTTTTTTGAACCCTTTTTTTACAAGCATTTTGGAGGCTGTACTGCTACGTTGCCCCACTTCGCAATATAATACTAAAACTGTGTTAAAATCAAGGGTGTCGGTAATTTTGCCCAAAATTTCGGAGTTTTCGACATAAAATGCACCATTAACCCTGTTTTTGTAAAAGGCATTGTTAGCTCTAACGTCGAAAATTACTGCAGTTTTGCAAGTGTCGGTTAATGCAAAAAAATCGTGTTCATCAATATTTGTAACCCTTGGCCTTTTTTGAGCCGACAAATTGCATGTTAAAAATATTGTAAAAAAAAACACAAGCCTGTTCATAAATTAATATTGTTAAAATACTTTTTGGTTAAAGTTAATATTTATGTTGTTTAGCCAAACATAATGTGTTTTTAAAAACATGTTTATTACCTGTGTTGTTTGGCTTAAGCATAACGTACAAGTGTAATAATAGGGTATAAATAAAATGTTTATTTTGTTATGTTTTAAAAAACTATGTGTAGTGAAATGCTTACAAAATCTAAATCGATTGAGCGATTAGCCAATTTTGGTAGTAGTTTTTAATGGTTAAATCATTTGTTAATCAATAATTAAGATTAGTTAGCACTGTTATTTGTGTAAGGTTTATTAGTTATAAATTATTGAAATACAACAAATTTAGTTTGCGAATAGTTTGTTTGTTAAAATATATTTAATATATTCGTGCATCGTAAATTATTGTTAATATTTTTGTTTATGCCATACCGACGATTACCAAACACCGACAGTGCAAGGCTAAGAGCAATGGAAAGGGCATTGCGCAAAGCCGATGGCAAACCACCTTACGAGTTGGCCTGCAGCGTTTCGACATACCAATCGATAAAAAATTTTTACCCTGAGTTTAAGCAATCGGTATTATTGTATAAAGAGGCTATCGACAGGCAAACAAATAAAAGTAAGGTGCATGGCGAGTGTTTTAAAAAAGCAAAACTTTATATATCGCATTTTATACAGGTTTTAAATTTTGCCATCATACGTGGTGAGCTAAAACCCGATACACGCAAAATATTTGGGTTAGATATGGACGAGTGTAAATTACCACAATTAACATCGGAAAAAGATGTGATTGAATGGGGAAACAAGCTAATAAATGGCGAACAACAACGCACATTGTCGGGGTTGGCACCTATTACTAACCCAAATATTGCCAGGGTTAAGGTTCATTTCGAGGAGTTTTTACGTATTCATCAAAGTCAAAAATATTTACAGGAATCGAATACAAAAAGCCAAACTAAGGTTACCGAGCTGCGCAAAAAGGCCGACGATTTAATTTTGAATTTATGGAACGAGGTTGAAGAAACCTATAG
>CAZJCR010000004.1:0-352 GCA_964544385.1 uncultured Bacteroidales bacterium | reverse complement strand
ACCCAAATGTACAGTATTGGATAGAATGCTCACAGCAGTTCATGAAAAAACCACAAATACATAATAGCGCAGATATCTGCCTCGAAAACTGGATGCATAAACTGCTCTCTTTTGGTGTACATGAAGCCGATGATAAACGGAAAAAGAGTGCCGAATACGGGGTTGTTTATGTTTATCGGAAAAACGAAAAACTAACTTTTGCCAACTTAAAATTTTTAAATGTTACGTAAGTTGAGCGGTTGGAGTAAAGTGAACAAGAGCTTTTTTAGTTATAACAGTTAGGTAGTGTTTGTTGTTTTTAACTAAATAAGTGTAGTTAAATATTTAAAAAATATAACCTAAGTTGAGCGAT
>CAZJCR010000003.1:0-53434 GCA_964544385.1 uncultured Bacteroidales bacterium | reverse complement strand
CCAGTGCTCTTGCCAATACTAACCCGGCTACAATAAACAAACTTGAAGTAACCGGTGGAATTTTTACAAGTACCGATTGGTTGTGGCTTCGTGATAATAATAATATACTAACAAATCTTACTGGTTTTATTATCACCAACAATCTTACTTTTGTAGCCGATTTGCCCAATACTGATAATAACAACCCACTGTTTAATAACAAACTGCAATATATTAGTGTAGCAAAGGTAAAAGCTATTGGTGATTATGCTTTTCGTAGTTGTACAGGGTTAACAATAGTAAACTTCCCTTTAGTTACTAATATTGCTGATTATGCTTTTTATAATTGTTCAGGGTTAATCACCGCCAACTTCCCATTAGTTTCAAGTATTGGTAAATTAGCCTTTTGTTATTGTTCAGGGTTAACAACAGCAAACTTCCCTTTGGTTACTGGTATTGGTGATCAGGCTTTTTACTTTTGTACAGGGTTAACAACAGCAAACTTCCCTTTGGTTACTAATATTGGTCAGTATGCTTTTTATGATTGTGAATCATTAACAACAGCAAACTTCCCTTTAGTTACTAATATTGGTGTGGAGGCTTTTTGTAATTGCAATAAACTATCAACCTTTATGGTTGGCAAAAACCCGCCAACTGTTGGGAGTAACGCTTTTTACAACTGCCCTGCTACGCGTTATATTATACCTGTTAACCAAAATGGTATTTTGCAAACAGGGCAAGATTACACTAATACTATTAACAACTATTTAAACTACAACGATGGCAATACCAACGACTCGTTATGGTATGGGTGGGCTGTAAGTAATAATATATACTCTATTACTTTAGACAACACAATAACTAATGGAACAATAAATATTGCCAAATATTGCGTTGCCGGTATTGATATTACTTTTAATCCATTACCCGAAAATGGTTATACATTAGCCTATGCCTGGTACACAACACCAGATGGTGACACTACATTTATTACCGGCGATACCTTTACAATGCCAGGTTGTAATATTACCCTTAATGCTTATTTTCCAAAAAACGAAGTTTTTGTTACTGTTAACGACACCTTGCAGTTAAACGGGTTAACATTAGCCAGTGCTCTTGCCAATACTAACCCGGCTACAATAAACAAACTTGAAGTAACCGGTGGAATTTTTACAAGTACCGATTGGTTGTGGCTTCGTGATAATAATAATATACTAACAAATCTTACTGGTTTTATTATCACCAACAATCTTACTTTTGTAGCCGATTTGCCCAATACTGATAATAACAACCCACTGTTTAATAGCAAACTGCAATATATTAGTGTAGCAAAGGTAAAAGCTATTGGTAATTATGTCTTCTATAATTGTACATCGTTAAAAACAATAAACTTTCCTTTGGTTACTGGTATTGGAAATAGAGCTTTTAATTATTGCAATAAACTATCAACCTTTATGGTTGGCCAAAACCCGCCAACTGTTGGAATTTATGTTTTTTACGACTGCCCTGCTACGCGTTATATTATACCTGTTAACCAAAATGGTATTTTACTTGCCGGGCAAGATTTGGAAAATGCTGTTAACAACTACATAAACCACGACGATGGCAATACCAACGACTCGTTATGGTATGGGTGGACTATAAGTAATAATATTTACTCTATTACATTAGACAACACAATAACTAATGGTACAATTGATGTTGAAAAATATTGTGTTGCCGATGTTGATGTTACTTATACAGCATTACCGGCAAGTGGTTATGCATTTGCCTATGCCTGGTACACAACACCAAATGGCGATACAGAAATTATATCAGGGAACTCCTTTACAATGCCAGGTTGTAATATTACCCTTAATGCTTATTTTCCAAAAAACGAAGTTTTTGTTACTGTTAACGACACCTTGCAGTTAAACGGGTTAACATTAGCCAGTGCTCTTGCCAATACTAACCCGGCTACAATAAACAAACTTGAAGTAACCGGCGGAATTTTTATGAATACTGACTGGCTATGGCTTCGTGCTAATAAAAATAAGCTAACCAATCTTACTAATTTTATTATCTCATATAACTTGTCACTTGTGGCCAATTTGCCTGACACTTACGATGACAATCCGCTGTTTAACAACAAATTGCAATATATTAGTGTAGCAAAAGCAACTTATATTGGCAATAATGCTTTTAATAATTGTACAGCCTTAACCGAAGCCAGTTTTAGCGGGGCTACAACAATTGGTTCATCTGCATTTTATTTATGCCGTTCGCTTACAAAGTTTAGCGCCGGTAATGTAAGTTTTATTAATAACCATGCATTATATGGTTGTAGTAACTTACAAAATATTGAATTAAACAGTGTAAAAACTGTTGGCGAGTACGCTTTTGCCCAATGTACCCGTCTTTTTTCAATAAACTTTTACAGCGCAACAACTATTAATAATTATGCATTTTTTGGCTGTATTTCACTCGAACATGTTAATTTACAGTCGGTAAAAAGTATTGGTGAATATGCTTTTGCATCGTGCAAATTACTTACCAATATAAAAATGCCTAATGTTAATAATATTAACGAATCTGCTTTCGAATCGTGTAATAAGTTAACAACTGTTAATATACCACGAATTTTGAATATTGGCAGATTGGCTTTTGATGATTGCCAAATGCTCTCGAACCTTATGGCAGGCCAAAACCCGCCAACAGTTGGCAATTATGCTTTCTTCAACAATTCAATAAACAGGTTACTTGTGCCTGTTGACACCTTAGGCAAGGAACTCCAGATTGCAGAACGTATTGAAGTTATTAATAAGTATAAAGCAGTTAACGATGGCGATACAACCAATCAAAATTGGTATGGTTGGCAACTCGGACATGATTATTATACAATTACACTCGACGAGAGTGTTGGTAACGACTTTGTTAACATAAGTAAATACGCTTTAAGTGGCCAAACTGTTAATTTTACCGTTACATCTTTTCAATATTCGCTTTTCGATAGTGCCTGGTATACAACTCAAACCGGACTAATTGTGCCAATTAAAAACAACTCGTTTGTTATGCCTGCCGAAAATATTGTACTTTTTGTAAAATTTAAAACACGTATTTTTAATGTATCGATAAATGATACTTTAAATATCCGGGGCTTTTCGCTCGAAAGTGCTTTGTTTAATGTTGATTTAACTAATATTAGCTCGTTAAAAATTACAGGCGGAAATTTTAATACAGCCGACTGGTGGTATCTTTTCGATATCCGTAATAAACTAACTAACATTATCAATTTTTCGATTGTCGACACAGTGGAAATAAATGATCAAATGCCACCGTTTAATTCAGCACTTTTTAATAACAATATTCAGTTTGTCGATATTTCAAATATTATCACTTTACCAAAAAATGTATTTTCGCAATGTTCTTCGCTCAAATCGGTTACTTTTAATAAAGTAATTATTTTACCTTATGGTTGTTTCCAAAACTGTTCGTCATTAACTACTGTAAATTGCCCTAATATCGAGTATATTGACCACTATGCATTTAACGGCTGTTCATCAATTGAATTGGTTACATTTAATAAAGTTAAATCATTGCAATCATATTGTTTCCAAAACTGCTCGTCATTAACTACTGTAAATTGCCCTAATATCGAGTATATTGACCACTATGCATTTAACGGCTGTTCATCAATTGAGTGGTTAAACCTAAAAAATGTATCACATATTTGTATACATGCTTTTGATGATTGTGTTAAACTTAACAAAATTTTTGTTAATGTAAAACCACCGGTTGTCGATGGGATTTTTTACAATTGTGCACCACAGCGTAATATTATAATAGTTAACGCTTTCGACGATGAGCTTAATAATGCTTACCTTGCATACAAAGCAGTTAACGACGGCAATACCACCGATAATTTATGGTATGGCTGGAATATTAGCACTACCGATAATTTTTACAAGCTCGAGATTTTACAAAACGATATGGGTCAGGTAAATGCATCATGTTATGGGTTACTGCCACTTGGTACTGTTGTTCAACTCGATGCAATACCAAACTCAGGTTACAAATTTATCGAAGGCAGTATGCGTGCTTATAATCGCGATAATAATACCGAGGTTGAAATTACAAATGGTAAATTAACTATGCCCGATTATAATGTTTATGTCGAGGCAAAATTCGAAAAACTTGTAGGCATAAATATCAACAACAAACAAAATGTTGCAGTTTACCCCAACCCGGCTACTAACCAATTAAATATTAGCGGTTTTGTTAATAACCAAATTATTAATATTTACAGCATTACAGGGGTAAAGGTATTATCGGGTACATTGCAACCGGGCGAGCCTTTAAATATCGAACACCTAAAACATGGAGTTTATATTTTAAAAGTCGATAATAATATTATTAAGTTTATTAAAAACTAAAACAATTGAGCTAATTGCTCAATGTTGGTTACATTATTACCTAAGTTGAGCGTTTGGAGCTAAACGAACAAACGCTCAACTTAGGTATAACCCCGATGTAGAGTTTGTTGTGTTTCACATGCGAAGTATAGTGTAATACTTACAAAATATAAATCGATTGAGCTAATCGCAAAATTTGGGTATTAAAAGGTTTGATGCAAAAAAAGCATCAAACCTTTTTTACAATATTATTTTTACTTGCAACCTAAATTAATACAACAACATCATAGCTGCATTAAACCAACTAAAAAAAACAGATGAAACACCTATGCTTAGAAAAACACAAACACACATGCAATAAAATTTCCTACCTAGTTGTTCACCCATGGTATCGGGGCAGGCTATCATTCCTTAATCTATAAATTATTTATTATGAAAACCAAATTATTTTTTTTGATGATTTTGATGAGTGCAATGTACAGTTGCAACAAGGACAAAACAGAGCCCATTTCGTCGTTTACAATTAACGGAAATGATAATAACACTTTTAAAGTCGCGAGTTTTGATGATTTTTCAGTTGTCAGTAATTCAACAAATACCGACTCAGTATTATGGGATTTAGGCGATGGCCGAACAATAAAGGAACACGAATTTGTTTTGTCGTATCCAAAATCAGGAACTTATACATTAAAACTTATTGCCAAAAACAATAACGGAAACCAGACCGAAACTTCAAAAGAGATTATTGTTGTTGATAGGGTTTTAAAACGTATCGAAATAGAATCGGTATATTGGGATACTACAAACACAACCGAAGGTTGGCCACAAACTAATTCGAACGTTGATATATATTTTCAAATACAAAAATTTACCGATAACACAATGGAGCCTGTTGGCATATATCCAAAATGTCCGGTATTATATACATCATCGGTCGAAAAAAATATCAGCAATAACACTATACGAGTTGATAACCCTATTGTATTTAATGTTAACGAGAAAATTATAATAAACAAAAATCTTGTTCAACATCCCCGATACCTAATAAATGCCTATTTATTTAGCGTGATGGCCAAAGATAAAAACAATCAGATTTATTGCTTAATAAGCAGTGATTTTATTGGAACTCCAATGGGTTTTATGATTGATGACATATCGAAAAACACATTTACCATAATTGGTGGATATGGCACTTCATTTAAGTTAGTGGGTACATTTGAATAATACTACAAATATTAACAACCACTGTTGCGATATTAGAATAAAAACACCTGTTCAAATTATATATTCAATATTTTAGCGCGAATTAGTGATATGTAAAAATATTAAGTAAATAAATATTTAAAATTTTATGATTAAAATTAAAAGTTACACCAAACTTTTTTACACCCTGGTTTTAACTGCTGTCATTATACAAAACGGCTACAGTCAAAACAATAAGGCAGCTAATATGCCTGATAATAATAATGTTACAAATTACTACAGATTATTTACAGTAGGAGCAAACAGCCCATTATATCGCGATTTTGCCACATCGCCCCTGTTTTACCGTGGGGCAGGTATACAGTTACAAACGGCATGGCTAAAAGTATCAAACATACACGAACATAAACTCGAGATAGGTTTTGGTTATAGTTCACTGTTGGCAAACATTCAAAATAGCGATAATCTACAGCCAACTACTGGCTCAAGTTTAATGCAACTAAATATCCGATATTTACAATTATGGAAAATTAACTCAATATCAACCGAAAATTTCAACATAAAACTCGGTGGTGTTGTACACATTACACAAAATTTTAGAAACAATGCTGCTTTGCTAAACAATTCAGTTGGCATCGAAAATTTAACAAATGTCATGTTATCGGGTCAATTTACAACCGATATATCGCGAAACGAGCCTTGCGAATTAAATTTTTGGCTTTTTAAACATACATTAAAACCTGTAAAACGCGACCTTAAAATATTTGCTAATGTAGGTTTACTTAATTTTAATTACAGGCCGGGTTACGCGTACTCATATATCAGTCAAATAGTTGGAACTGAAACCAATTCTTTATCGTGGCTTATATCAAACTACAAATGGTCGCTAAACGGCTGGCGCATAAATGCCGGAGTCGAGTATATTAAATACCTTAAAAATGGTAACGCTAAAAGCCTGTCATACGTGTGGGATGCTGCAAATGCGCCCGGCAAACACGAAAAATTCCAATTGGCAAGCCATCAAATAATTTTTACTTACTATTTTAACGCAAATAAATTTTAATTATCGATGGTTTGTAACCAAAAAAATATTGTAACAATAAAATATAATTTAACTTATGTTTAACGGTTAAATAAAACCTAAGTTGAGTGGTTGTAGCTAAGCAAACAAACACCTTACATAAGTATAACCCCGATGTAGAGTTTGTTGTGTTTCACTAACCAAGTGCAGCGAAATACATACAAAATATAAATCGATTGAGCGAATCGCTCAATTTGGGTTTAAACCATTTACCAATTGCTATTTATAAACAGATACTAAAACATTATTAATATGGCTTTTTTAAAAAACAATAACAAACTTAAAATTATTGTGCATCTTACTTTCAATTTATTAAGCAAATTTTATTGTAAAACTAAATTTGTTTTATTATTCATAATTTTTTCAGCAACAATATTATCGTGCGAGGAGGTTCTTTTTGGACCCGATTTAGCTACCGATGAACCATTGGCTAATTTCGACTATTTATGGGACGAGGTTAATAATAAATACAGCTATTTTGAAACCAAAAATATTGATTGGCAACAAATTAAAAACAAGTATCGCCCAATGCTTTCCGAAAAATCGACCAACGAGGAGCTGTTTAATGTATTGGCCGCTATGTTAAATGAATTACGCGACGACCATACTAACCTTATTAGCCCGTTTAGTATTTCGCGTTACAATATTATGGTTAAAACACCCGAAAACTATCACGAACGTACTGTTAACGAGTTTTATATACCTAATGCAATGTCAAAAGGAGCCTTTACTCATGGTTTTTTACATAACAACGAAATAGGGTATATTCGTTACAAGAGCTTTGCCAATGATTTTAGTAACCAGGAAATGGACTATATTATAAACCGCTACAAAGATACAAAAGGCCTTATTTTTGATGTTAGGGCAAATGGCGGCGGCAGCCTTTTTAACGTCCCTAAAATACTTGGACGGTTTACTGATACAAAAACACTTGTAGCTTATAGTATTACTCGCAACGGTATCAGCCATAACAGCTTTTCGGAACGCGAAGATTTTTTTATCACTCCGTATAGCGGTGTAAAATATTTAAAACCTGTAATTGTTCTTATCGACAGAGGTTCGTATAGTGCTACAACTTTTTTTGCACTTGCCACAAAAGCTTTACAAAATATTACCCTTATGGGCGATACTACTGGTGGTGGCGGTGGGCTGCCAAATGGCGGGCAAATGCCAAATGGTTGGACATACCGCTTTAGCATTAGCCAGCTACTCGACTTAAACGGTAATGTTTATGCCGAACATGGCGTACCTGCCGACATACAGGCAGCTTTTAACTGGTCCGATTTAACTAAAGACGAAATTATTGACAGGGCAATTTTAGAGTTAAACTAAGTTTAGCGACTTTAACATAACAAAAAACACTTTCCTTAATTTTAAGTTTTTAAAACCTAAATTTAGCTGTTGGAACCAAGTAAACAACCGCTTTACTTAGGTTAACCCCGAAGTAGAGTTTGTGGTCTTTCAAAAACGTAGTGCCGTAAAAGGCTTATAAAGGTTTTATCCTGTGAGGTAATCGCTCAATTCGAGTTTTATTTTAATAAGCCTATGAGCTTAAATTATTCAAAATAAAAAGGGCTGTTATTAAAAATAACACCCCTTTTTATTTTCTTTAAAATCTAAATATCAGCTTATATTAAAGTAATACCATTTTTTGCACAATCGGTTCGCATATCGTCGGGCCAAATACTCGATTGTATTTCGCCAATATGTGCTTTACGCAAAAAGAACATACATATACGCGACTGCCCTAAACCGCCACCAATCGACTGTGGCAACTCGTTATTAAGCAATCGTTTGTGAAAATATAGTTCTTTACGGTTCTCGGCACCGGCTATGTTTAATTGGTTTAACAAGGCTTTTTGATCAACCCTTATTCCCATCGAACTAATTTCGAAAACAATATTTAAAACAGGGTGCCATAATAAAATATCGCCATTAAGGCCTTTATAACCATTTTGTGTAGGTGTACTCCAGTCGTCGTAATCGGGAGCCCGGCCATCGTGGCGCTCACCGTTTTCGAGCCCGGCTCCTATTCCAATAATAAAAACAGCTTTATGTTTTTTGGTAATCTCGGTTTCGCGTTCTTTAGCCGATAAATTTGGGTACATTTTAAGCAACTCTTCGGAGTGAATAAAAGTAATATTATCTGGCAGTATAGGCTCAATTTGAGGGTACGTTTGATACACAACAAACTCAACACGTTTTAAAACCTCATAAATTTTGTTTACAGTTGTTTTCAAAAATTCGAGGTTTCGCTTATTTGCAGGCAAATTTAGTTCCCAGTCCCATTGGTCAACATACAACGAGTGTATATTATCTAATTCTTCGTCGGGGCGTATGGCGTTCATGTCGGTATAAATACCGTAACCTTCGGGTATCCGATAGTCGGCAAGGGCAAGGCGTTTCCATTTGGCAAGCGAGTTTACAACCTCGGCCTTTTTGCCTTCCATATCAAGTATACCAAATGTTACTTTATTCTCGAAACCATTAAGGTCGTCGTTTATACCGGTACCCTGCAATACGAACAGGGGTGCTGTTACGCGCCGCAACCGTAATTCGCCCGACAGGTGGTTCTCAAAATTATCTTTAACAAGCTTTATTGCTTGTTCGGTTTGTTTTAAATTCAGAAAACTTTTATAGTTTTCGGGTAGTATTAACTTTGACATTACAAATTTTATTTTGGGCTTCAAATATAACTAATTGTTCAAAATTTTATGGTTTTTATAAAAATGTTTTTAAATATTTAGCATAAATGTAAAAAATTATAAGGAAACATGTTTATTTAGTTTTAAAAACAAATTTATAAATTTTACCCGCATTTTGCAGCTTATGCAAAACTAACAAAACATTTACTTAGGTATAGTCTTTATTTAGAGCTTGTAGCAGCTCAATTAGCATGTGTTTTTAAAAGCTTACACTATTTAAAAAATTGAACTAATATATTAGCATTTTTTGATGGCGCAAAAAGGCTTACTCCTAAGTTAAGCGGTTAAAGCGCAGCAAATAAACGCTTTACTTAGGTTAACCCCGATGTAGAGTTTGTTGTGTTTCACTAACGAAGTGTAGTGAAATACTTACAAAATCTAAATCGATTGAGCGTTTCGCTCAATTTGGGTTACAATAAATTTAAAGGTTTTTAAAAACTAATTAATGGTTTTATCTTTACGCCTCAAACAAAAAAATATGGAAAACAAAACTGTTTTTTTACTCGATGCATATGCTTTGGCCTACCGCTCGTACTATGCTTTTATAAACAGCCCGCGCATAAATTCGAAAGGTGAAAACACATCGGCAGTTTTTGGCTTTACAAATACGTTGCTCGAGGTTTTAAACAAACAAAAACCGTCGCACATTGGCGTTGTTTTTGACACTCACGGGCCAACTTTCAGGCACCAAATGTTTGCAAACTATAAAGCAAACCGCGAAGCTATGCCCGAAGACCTGCGCCAGAGTATACCTTACATTAAACAAATGATTGCAGCCATGAACATTCCGGTAATATCGTTGGCCGGATACGAAGCCGACGACATTATTGGTACGCTGGCATACAAGTTTAAAAATATTGGTTTTAAAGTGTTTATGATGACACCCGATAAAGACTATGCCCAACTTGTATCGGATAATATATTTGTGTTTAAACCAGCGCGCTCGGGCAACGATGCCGAAATTTGGGACGAAAAAGCTGTTGTCGAAAAATTTAATGTAACCCCCTCAAAAATTGTCGATTTGCTTGGTTTAATGGGCGACGCGAGCGACAACATTCCCGGTTGCCCTGGTGTTGGCCCTAAAGGTGCCGAAAAACTTATCACGGCTTTCGGGTCAATTGAAGATGTTTATCAAAATATTGAACAACAAAAAGGCAAAATTAAAGACAACCTTTTGCAATTTAAAGACCAGGTAATATTATCGAAAAAACTTGCAACTATCGATACTAATGTCCCTGTTGATTTTAATCCCGACTTATTTATAATTAACCAGCCCGACAGCCAAAAAATTACCGAATTATTTGACAAGCTTGAATTTAAAAATTTACTACCAAGAGTTTTAGGTGCGCATACACCTATAAACCAAAAAAAATCACCTAATTCGCCAATACAAGGCTCATTGTTCGACAATTTTGAGCCTGCTGTTAATGTTGAACAAACATATAAAACTATTGATACCGAAAAACCTAACTATATTATTTCCGATACCCCCGACAAACAAACCAACCTGCTTAATTTATTATTAAAAACCGATAAAGCCTGTTTCGATACCGAAACAACTTCGCTCGATATACATACAGCTCAACTCGTTGGAATGTCGTTTGCAATTGAAAAAGGTACAGCATGGTACGTACCTGTTCCCGAACAGCAAACCGAGGCTCAAAATGTTGTCGATTTTTTCAGGCCTTTTTTCGAAAACCCAAACATTGCCAAAATAGGCCAAAATATAAAATACGATTTATCGGTATTACTAAACTACAATATCGACCTTAAAGGCCATTTTTACGACACAATGCTTATGCATTACCTTATACAGCCCGAACAACGCCACAATTTAGACCTTTTGGCTCGTAAATACCTGCATTATCAAAACATTACTACCGAAGAGCTTATTGGCAAAAAAGGCAAAAACCAAAAAAATATGCGGCAGGTTGATGTCGATATTGTAGCTAAATATGCCTGCGAAGATGCCGACATTACTTTACAACTGTTCCCTATTCTTTACAACGAACTGGCTCTTTATAAAATGACAGAGCTATACAACACAATTGAAGCCCCGCTTATTAAAGTACTTGCACATATGGAGTATGCCGGAGTTTGTATCGACACTAACCATCTTAATAATTATAGCATTGAACTTAACAACGAGGTTAACAAAATTGAAGATGAAATATACGCGCTGGCAGGCGAAAAATTCAATATTTCGTCGCCAAAACAGTTAGGCGAAATACTGTTCGACAAATTGGCAATTGCAAGCGATGCAAAACTTACAAAAACTAAACAATACCAAACCGGCGAAGATATTTTAAGCAAACTTACCGACAAACACCCAATTGTAAACCTTGTACTCGAGTACCGATCGTTAAAAAAACTTATATCAACTTACGTTGAAGCCCTGCCCGGATTGGTTAATAAAAAAACCGGCCGTATACACACATCGTATAACCAAACCATTACTGCAACAGGCAGGCTTAGCTCAAACAACCCTAACCTGCAAAACATTCCAATACGCGAACAGCGTGGCCGCGAAATACGTAAAGCTTTTATTCCCTGCTCAAAAAACCACGTAATTATATCGGCCGACTACTCGCAAATTGAACTCCGCATTATGGCACATTTATGTAACGACCAAAATATGGTTGATGCATTTAAAAACGGGTTTGATATACACTCGGCAACAGCAGCACGAATTTTTAATACCGATATTAATAATGTTAGCCGCGAACAGCGCGGTAAAGCTAAAGGCGCAAACTTTGGAATTATATACGGAATTTCAAGCTTTGGTTTGTCGCAAAACCTAAACCTTACACGCTCCGAGGCAAAAACAATTATCGACAGCTACTTTGAAAACTACCCAAAAGTAAAAACCTACATGGACCAAAGCATTGCAAATGCACGCCAAACAGGTTTTACTTCAACAATTTTTGGCCGACGCCGCTATTTATCCGACATTAACTCAACAAACGCTATTGTGCGAGGCACCGCCGAACGAAATGCCATTAACGCCCCAATACAGGGAACTGCCGCCGACATTATTAAAATAGCCATGATAAATATTTTTAACGATATTAAAAACCTTGGCCTTAAAACCCAAATGATAATGCAAGTACACGACGAACTTGTTTTTAATGTACCAATTAACGAGGCCGAACAGGTAAAAAGCCTTATTATTAAGCATATGGAATCAGCAACAACACTTATTGTCCCTTTAACAGTTGACTGTAACGCCGCCAATAACTGGCTTGGTGCTCATTAACCTTAACCTAAATAACCACATAGTTAACCCGCGAAGTTTTTATATATTTGCACGTAAATTTTTTATTAATGGATAAACCTAAAGTTAAACGCAAACTAAAAGACAGGCTAAAAGACCGTTACCGTTTAGTTATTTTAAACGAAAACACGCTACAAGACGTTTGGTACGCGGTTTTATCGAGAATAAACTTAATACTTTGGCTCGGGTTTATTTCGGCTCTTTTAATTGCTACCGGCATATTAGCCATAACATTTAGCCCTTTACGCGAGTATATTCCGGGTTACCCCGATGGAAACACGCGGCGTATGTTTGTTGTTAACACACTTCATGTCGACTCGCTCGAGGAACAATTACGCGTACGCGACCAATATATTAACAATATCCAAAAAATTTTAAAAGGCAACGACACCGAACCTTACATTGCCACGCTCGACTCGCTGCCACCAATTATTAACGACGAACCAACACAGCCAACCGATTTTGATAACGATTTGTTTAACCAAATTGACGAAGAACAAAAATACGGCATCTCGTCGCAACCTATATATCGCGAAAGCGAAACCGAAATTAACAAATTACATTTTTATAAACCTTTACAAGGTACAATAACTAACATTTTTAACACCCGCGAAAACCATTTTGGTATCGACATAGTGTCGAACATTAACGAACCGGTTTTAAGCGTGCTCGACGGTACTGTTATTATGGCCGCCTGGACCCTCGAGGCTGGTTACATTATTCAGGTACAACACAGGCACAACTTAGTGTCGGTTTATAAACACAACTCGATGCTGCTAAAAAAAATGGGCGAGCGGGTTATTGCCGGCGATGTTATTGCAATGATGGGCAATACCGGCGAATATACTACCGGCCCTCACCTGCATTTTGAACTATGGCATGCCGGAAAACCTCTTAACCCACGCGATTACATTGTTTTTTAACAAATTATAATGACCAAACATTTAGCAATTTTAGGATCGACAGGCAGCATTGGCACACAAACACTCGATGTTGTTAAAAATAATAGTAACAAACTCGTTGTCGAAGTTTTAACTGCAAACTCGAATGCCGATTTGCTTATTAAACAAGCTGTCGAATTTTTGCCAAACACTGTTGTAATTGCCGACGAAACTAAATACAACCTGGTTAAAAATGCCCTTGCCAATTACGACATAAAAGTATTTGCCGGCAGCAATGCAATTGCACAGGTTGTTCAAATGGACAATATCGATACCGTGGTTACTGCCATGGTTGGGTACTCGGGGCTTTTGCCAACTGTTAAAGCAATTATGGCCAAAAAAAATATTGCACTGGCAAATAAAGAGACATTAGTAGTTGCCGGTAGCCTTATAACTGAACTAATTAAACAAAACAACGTTTTTTTAACACCTATCGACTCCGAACACTCGGCAATTTTCCAATGCCTGGCCGGCGAACCCGAAAAAATTGAAAAAATTATACTTACTGCATCGGGAGGCCCTTTTAGGAGCAAAACTATTGACGAACTTAAAAACGTTACCCCGGCACAAGCCCTTAAACACCCTAATTGGAACATGGGCGCAAAAATTACTATCGATTCGGCTACAATGATGAACAAAGGCCTCGAGGTTATCGAAGCCAAATGGCTTTTTGGAGTTGATACAAACCAAATTGATGTTGTTGTTCACCCGCAATCGATTATACACAGCATGGTACAATTTACCGACGGGAGCATAAAAGCACAAATGGGACTGCCCGACATGAGACTGCCTATTCAATACGCCCTAAGTTTTCCCGACAGATGGAACTCGAATTTTGAACGGTTAAATTTTGCCACGCACCCGCAACTTACTTTCGAAAAACCCGATTTCGAAAAATTTGCATGCCTTAACATTGCATACCAGGCTTTAAATAAAGGCGGTAACATGCCGGCCGCTATTAATGCAGCCAACGAGGTTGCAGTTGAACACTTTTTAAAAAATAAAATATCGTTTTTAGATATCGCGAAAATTATCGAGAAAACAATGTTAAACACCAATTACTGCAACGCACCAACTTTGGACCAGTTAATTACTACCGACACCGAAGCCCGTAAAATGGCATTATCGTACATATAAATAATTAAAACAAACACACATTATAAATACTGAAAAATGGAAATAGTTATAAAAATTGCACAATTATTTTTAAGCTTATCGATATTAGTAATAGTACACGAGTTTGGGCACTTTATGTTTGCAAAAATGTTTAAAACACGTGTCGAAAAATTTTACCTCTTTTTCGATCCCTGGTTCTCTATCTTTAAATTTAAAAAAGGCGATACCGAATACGGAATTGGTTGGCTGCCTTTGGGTGGCTATGTTAAAATTGCCGGTATGATTGACGAATCGATGGACCTTGAACAAATGAAACAGGAACCAAAACCCGACGAATTTAGGTCGAAACCAGCCTGGCAACGTTTGCTTATAATGATTGGCGGCGTTTTATTCAACCTTATTTTGGCAATTATTATTTACGCATCGGTACTTAAAGTTTGGGGCGAAGAGTACCTGCCTGTAAAAAACATGCAATACGGCATTGTTTGCGACTCGGCAGCACTTGAGATTGGCCTTAAACATGGCGATAAATTTTTAAGCATCGACAATGTTGAAATTGAACGATTTAGCGAAATTACCGCATACTTATTGCTTAACGATGCAAAAACAATTCAGGTTGAACGCGATAACCAAAAAATTGATATAGAAGTACCTAAAGAACTTATACCCAAACTAATTCAGCGCGGTTCATTTATTGTGCCCCGTACACCTTTTTACATTTCAAGGTTTGTTAACGAGTCGGCCGGGCGCGATTACGGCCTTTTACCAGGCGACCGCATTGTTGGCATCGATACTATACCAGCACCATATTTTGACCAGTTTAGGGCTATTATTGGCAATTATAAAAACAAAACTGTTAACATTTGGGTTGAACGTAACAACCAAAACCTTAAAATTGCCGTTGCAATACCCCAATCGGGATTAATAGGTGCGGTTCCCGACTACGAGAAAGGTTTTAATTTTGAGAAAAAAGAATACTCGTTTATAGCTGCTATACCGGCAGGCATTAAAAAAGCCATAAAAACAGGTAAAGATTACTTAAAACAGTTCAAACTAATTTTTAATCCCGAAACAAAAGCATACGAGTCGGTTGGCGGTTTTATATCGATAGGCAACATTTTTCCATCGCAGTGGGACTGGCAGTCGTTTTGGTCGCTTACAGGACTTTTGTCAATAATGTTAGGCGTTATTAATATTTTACCCATACCTGCACTCGACGGCGGGCATGTGCTGTTTTTAGTTTACGAAATAATTACACGACGTAAACCCAGCGACAAATTTTTAGAATACTCGCAAATGGTTGGCCTTTTTATAATATTGGCACTGCTAATTTTTGCCAACGGCAACGATATTATTAAATTATTCAGGTAAAAACCATTTAATATGGTTTTTACACAAACTAAATTATAATGCATCAATTAGTATTTGCAACTAACAACCAGCATAAACTTACCGAGGTTAAACAATTACTCGGCAATAGTTTTGACATTAAAACTATTGAACAATTTGGCATTACCACCGATATTCCCGAAACATCGGAAACATTACAAGGCAACGCCGAACAAAAAGCCGAATACCTTTATCAAAAACTAAAAACCAATGTTTTTGCCGACGATACCGGCTTAGAGATTGAAGCACTTGATGGCGAACCTGGCGTTTACTCGGCACGATATGCCGGACCTCAAAAAAATTCTGCCGATAACACAAAAAAAGTACTCGACGAACTTTGGGGCGTATCGAACCGTAAAGCCCGTTTCCGTACTGTTATTTGCCTTATTTTTAATAACCAAAAATATTTTTTCGAAGGTATAGTTAATGGCGAAATAATTGAAAAACCAACCGGAAACCTTGGTTTTGGCTACGACCCCATTTTTATACCCGATGGCTACCGGCAAACTTTTGCACAAATGCCTGTCGAAATTAAGAACAAAATTAGCCACAGGGCTATTGCTGTCAACAAATTAGTCGAATTTTTAAAAACTCAACTGTAAATAAAATAATTTACAATAATTCAAGTTTATTGATATAAACACGTTCAAAATAACCAAAATTAGGACATAAATAATTTTATATGACCAAACAACTTGTATTATTGGCATTTATATCGGCTTTATTTATTAACACAAATGGCCAAATACCTACCGGCACATGGCGCGAACACTTACCTTATAATCAGGGAAAATATGTTGCCGTTAACAACAACATTATTTATTGCGCAACAAAATATGCATTGTTTTATTACAATAAAACCGACAATACAATTAACCGTAAATCAAAAATATTAGGATTATCGGATTTAGGTATTGGCCATATTGCATTTAATAAACAAAACAATAAACTTATTATTGGCTACAACAATGGCAATATCGACATTATTGAAGACGATATCCGCCGTAATTTTCCTGACATAAAAGACAAAAACATAATGACAGACAAGGCCATTTACCATATTAACACAAATGGTAATTTTGCTTATTTGTCAACTGGGTTTGGCATTGTTGTTTTTAACCTTGCAAAAAACGAAATTACCGATACATACATTATTGGCCAAGCCGGTACTTATAAAAAAATTAATGCTTCGGCAATTTTTAACAACAATATTTATGCCCTTACCGATAACGGTATTTGGCAAGGCGAGCTAAACAACCCCTTTTTAAACAACTATAACAACTGGCAAAAAATTACATCTGTACCTTTTGACACCTGCAAATTTTACCTTGCAGTAACAACTAAAAACTACTTAGTTGTTTGTAACTCGTTTACCGATACAACTTTATGTACATTAAGCACTTTTGATGGCCAAAACTGGAAAAGGTTTTTGGGCGATACCCTGCACAATATTAAATCGCTGCGGTACACTAACAACAAACTTGTTGTTGTGCCTTACGTTAATGCTTACTCGGTTTATAACGAGCAACTACAGCTCGAAAAAACCCGCGGGGCTTACTACATTAACGACGTTGATATTGATAACCAGGGTAACCATTGGATAGCCAGCGACGACGTATCGCTGGTAGCTTATGGCGATAATTATTTTGCAAACCCGAAACCCGAAGGACCACAAGGCGAAACTGCTTTTGAAATGCAAAACATTAATAATGTTATGATTGTGGCACCGGGTAATTATAACAGGTTGGGCATAAGCTCGTATTTACACGCGAATGTTTATAGTTTTGAGAACGAACAATGGAATCACTTGCGCACAAATAACCGCGTAAACACCGAGTTATACAAAATTCGCGATGTTGTTTGTATAGCCCCTTATAATAGCAAACACTATTTTGCAGGTTCGTGGGGATACGGAATTTTTGAAGTAAACGACAATATTGTTACTCAGGTTTATAACCAGGCAACTAACCCCGACATGTTCGATAAATACCCTTTTGTTAGTTCAATGGCTATCGATAAAAATGGTAACTTATGGAGCTTGCACCGGCGAAGCGAAAAACCAATTAAAGTTAAAACAACCGACAACAAATGGTACTCGCTTAATTATGGTAGCAACTTTATACAAAAAGAAACCGGTAAGCTTTTATATACCCAAAACGGCGACTTTTGGGCAATAAGCAACCATGACGACGGCATTCTTGTATGGAACGACAACAACACACCCGAAAACGAAAGCGACGACCAATACAAATATTTTTTTGCATCGAACGAAAAAAACGAACGTTTTAACACAAATTACCACAGCATTGCCCAGGACCATAACGGTAGCATTTGGATAGGTACCGAAGACGGAGTAATTATTTACGATTACCCCCAAAATGTGCTCAGCAACCAGGCATTTTACGCGCGCCAGCCGCAGCTAATTGTCGATAATTATTATAAAACATTGCTCGAAAATAAAAAAGTAACAAGCATAGCTATTGATGGGGCAAACCGTAAATGGCTTGGCACCGACGGTGCCGGACTATTTTTGGTGTCGGCCGACGGGAGCGAAGAACTTATATCGTTTACCGAAAACTCATCGAAACTATTCTCGAACACAATTAAATCGCTCGCTTTTAACGCTATTAATGGCGAGCTTTTTATTGGCACCGACAAAGGCATACAATCGTATATGACAACCGCATCGGAGCCGCGTGAAGGCTTTACAGGTGTTTACGCGTTTCCAAACCCTGTGCGCCCTGGTTACAACGGCTTTATTACAATACGCGGGTTAATGTACAACACTAACATTAAAATTACCGATTTATCGGGCAACCTTGTTTACGAAACTACCAGTAATGGTGGCGACGCTGTTTGGAACGGCTACGATATGCAAAACCGAAAAGTAAGCTCGGGCATTTATACTGTTTTGTGTAACAACCCCGATGGTACGCAAACCGAGACTACCAAAATTCTATTTATAAAATAATATGCTTGTTACTACCAAAGCTATTATACTTAAACAAATAAAATTTAACGACACATCGATAATATTACACCTGTACACTCAAAAAATGGGTCGACTGTCGGCAATGGTGTATGGTTTAAATGGCAAAAACGGCAAAAAACCGGGCCTTTATCAACCACTTTTTTTAACCGATTTGGTATTGTATGTTAAAAATAACCGCGACATACAAAAAATTAAAGAGTATCGTATCGATACGCCATTAATGTATTTAACTACCGATATAAATAAATCGGCAATAGCTCTTTTTATTGCCGATGTTTTGTATCACAGCTTACGCGAAGAGTCGGCCGACGAACAGCTTTTTGAATTTTTATACAGTTCAATACAATCGCTCGATGCAGTTTACGATTCGGTTAACTGGTTTCATGTTATTTTTTTGGCAAAACTGGCAAAATTTTTAGGTTTTGCACCTCAACCATCGTTACATTTAAACAATTATCTCGATTTAAAAACCGGGTTGCCGGTTATTTACGAACCAAACCACAAAAAATATTTGTCGCCACGCGATTTTCAAAACCTTGAAATACTTTACTCGGCAAATTATAACCAAATGCAACAAATTAAGTTATTGTCGGCCGATAAAAATGTTTTGCTTAACGGTTTAGTAAATTTATTTGAGCTGTATTTGGTAAATTTTAGCACATTTAAATCGTACAGTATATTGCAACAGGTTTTTAACGATTAGCCTTAATTAATTTTTATACCCATAATAAGTACATCGTCAACCTGTTGGTTATTGCCGCGCCAGTCTTCAAACGACGACTCAATAATTTTATGTTGCTCCACCGATGTTTTATGGGCGCAGCTAATAATAATCTCTTTAAACCTGCTGCTTTTCATTTTTTGGCTACTGTTTCCGCCAAACTGGTCGTAATAACCATCGGTAAATAAAACAATTTGGTCGTTTGGTTTAAGGCTAATACTTGTCGACGAAAAAGGCCTGTTCTCATTATCAAAAAAGCCAACCGGCATACGGTCGGGTTTAAGCTCCATAAGGTTATTTTGCCTAATAACATAAACAGGGTTCATAGCACCGGCATATTCCATTAACATATTTTTTTGGTCAATACTAATAACCGACACGTCCATTCCATCGCCGGCAACATGTTCCGATGCTGTTTGGTGCAGGTGGCTAATAATGTTCATGCGCAGGCGGTTTAATATTATCGATGGCGACACAAACCCTTTTTCGTTTACTATTTTATTTAAAAACGATATTCCTATAAGGCTCATAAACGCGCCAGGAACGCCATGCCCGGTACTGTCGGCGCAAACAATAATAAGGCGGCCGTGCCTATTGCTCATCCAATAAAAATCGCCACTAACAATCGATTTTGGTTTGTAAAAGCAAAAACTATCGGGATACTGCTCGGTAATAATATTAAAAGGCGACAACATTGCCTCTTGAATTCGTTTTGCATAGCTAATGCTCGATGTAATATCAAAGTTTTTAACCCTTATCTCTTCTTCGGCAATTTTAAGTTGTGTTATATCGGTATCAATGGCAATCATTTTGTCAATTTTACCTTTCGAATCGAGTATAGGCGTAAGGGTTGTTTGCACCCAAATTTCGTGTCCTTGTTTTGTAGTATTTTTCGATTCGAACGATATTGGCTTTTTGTCGCCATACCAAACGTTTACAAGCTGGTTTATATCAACATTGGCATCTTTGTTAACATACATTAAATTGTCAATTGCCTGTACTTCGTCGAGCCTGTAGCCATACATGCGGGTATAGCCTTCGTTAATCCACAATACTTTACCTTTATCGTTAAGTATTTTAATACCATTGTATGTTTCGCGGGCAACAATCGACAGTTTTTCGAGTTCGGCATTAATATCGAGTAAATATTGTCGTTGAACCTCAATCTCTTCTTTTTGCTGGGCAATTTGTTTATTGCTGGCAACTAACAGGTTATGAGCTTTACGTTTTTGATTTAACCATAGTAGTAGTACAATAACGGTTATAACTATTAATAAAAACATGGCTAAAGCAAAATATACAAATCCTTTTTGTTTTTCAATAACAGCTTTACTGCTTTCAAGGTCAACACTGGCGGCGTTCTTTTCCATTGTAAGTATGTCGATAACCTGTTTTTGATAGTTTGCCTCGTGTTGGTTTTGTATGTACCTAATTTCGTCGTTATGCAGGCAATTATTAAGCGAGTCGATAAATGAGTATGCTAACTTTTGGCTTTCGGCCGACAGTTTGTATTGTCGCTGTTCATAGTATATGTCGGATAACAACTGGTATGCTTGCGCTAACTGGTTAATTGAACCTGTTTTGCCGGCTATGTTTGATGCATTATTGGCATGTTTAACTGCCTGGTTATATATTTTTTTTGATGCCAGTAATTTGGCTTGTTGCATTTCAATATTAAATAAATCGATAGTGTTTTTCGACAAATTTTTTACAGCTATAGCTTTATCGAAATATTTTTGGGCAACATTTAAATTGTTTATTGCCAAATATGCCTGGCTAAGCCCTATATAACAATTTACAATTTGCGTTGTACCGGCGTTTAAACTATCGGCCTCGACCTTAAAAAACCAGTTTATAGCCTGTGTATATTTTAACATTTTAAGCTTGGCGTTACCAATTTTATTTGCCAATAATGCAATATTGGCTTTTTGGTCAAGCTCTAAAAATACCGAATAGGCGTGATTGTATGCTGCAACAGCTTTTTTTACATTATTTTGCAGTAAATATATATCGCCCATAAGTGCAAAACCTAATGCATATATTGTATTTAATGTGTCGGTTTTATAATTTACAATACTTTGGCTTACATAATAAAACGATTCGGGAAACTGCAGTTTATCGAATTTAATAAGACCATAGTAAAAATAAATTTGAGCTTTCTCGTTATTGCTTTCCGACATTTCGGCCATTTTAAGGGCATTTTCCCATCGCGTTTCGGCAGCTTTTTTATCGTTTAAGTTATAGTATGCTATACCTTCGTTTAAATAAACTAAAAAACCTAAATGGTTATTATCGACACCATTTTTTGCAAGCCTTAAATACTCGAGCGACTGTAAGGGGTTGCCCATGTTTAACATTGTTTGGGCTAAATATACATAGGTTTGCGATTTTTGTGACAGTGTTCCTGAAAAACTTAAGGCGTTATTAAAATATTTTTCGGCTTTTTTATTTTTATTGTTTCGCAAATAGTAATTGCCAATTATTGTGTTCGACTCAAAACTTACTTGATAATTATTGTCAATAATTTTTTGCTCAATAGCCTTATTAGCGTACTCAAGGCACGTTGAATCGTTTTTTTGCAAATAATACTGGGCCAGCTCAATATATATGTAGTCACGGTTAGCCTCATTTTTTTTGGCTAACCGTAAAAGGCTGTCGGGAGTATTTGACAATAAATTTAAAAAAGCAAAACTAAATATAATTATTAGTAAAGCTTTTGGTTTTATTATGAACATTTGTTTCACTAATGCCTGATTTGAGAGGCAAATTAAAAAATTAAATTGATTAGTAAAGTATATTAATCAATTATTTTATGCTTTTTATAACCATATTATTTTTGTTAATCAAAACTTTATCGATATTTATAAGGCTAATAAAAACCGTTAATATTGCCTAACATGTTTATTATTAAAATTATAATTTAATTGTTTATGCTATTTTTACGTTAATTTATTACTATCAATTATTCAAAATATTGAATAATTATTAAACACCAATTAATAAAAATTCAAAAAAAAGTGCAAATAACAGGTATACTAAAAAAAATGGAAAGCCAGCTTACAAACCCGGTAAGCTATAGTTTTATATTATCGCAAAATAGTATTAACATAAACCAATTTATAAACTCGCCAGTTAAATTAACATTTAGTAATAAAATTAATTGCTTGCACTGTGGAGCACAAACAAAAAAAAGTTTTGGCCAGGGCTATTGCTACAAATGTTTTATAACTATACCCGAAACCGACCCAAGTGTTATAAATCCCGAACTTAACCAGGCGCATCTGGGTATATCGCGCGATATGGAATGGAGCCGAGCAAACGACCTTATTGAACATATTGTTTACTTATCGTACACAAGTAACATAAAAGTTGGTGTTACCCGTGTTACAAACCTTTATCAACGATGGATTGACCAAGGTGCCCAATATGCAATAATTTTGGCAAAAACACCATACCGCCAACTGGCAGGTGCTATTGAGGTTGAACTTAAACAAGTTTTTGCCGACAAAACTAACTGGCGCAAAATGTTACAACAACCTGCACCGGCAAATCACAATCTTGTTCAGGCAAAAAAAACGGCTCTTGAAAATTTATCTCAAAATTTAAAACAGTTTTATTATACAGATAATACAATAACAAGCATTAATTATCCTGTTAATAATTATCCGCAAAAAATTGATAGTTTAAGTTTTGATAAAACCCCGGTTATTGAAGGGGTTTTAACAGCAATAAAAGGGCAATATTTAATATTCGATAATTGTAAAGTATTAAATATACGTAAATTTGGCGGTTATAATATTACTTTTGAGCATAACTAATACACTTTATGTTAGATATTTTATCGTCAACCGACATAATAATAGCACCACTGTACATAATTATAGTTTACTTTTGGGCACGTAAAACTGTAAACAAAAACATTGACCTTAACCCCGAGTATAAATACTTTACAACCGGTTTATTTTTAAAAATATTTGGCGGCCTGTTTTTTACATACGTTTACTTATATTATTATGGCGGTGGCGATACCGTATATTATTATTTGGGCTCGCAATCAATAAACCGCATGGCGGTTAAGCATTTTCCAACATTTATTAAACTAATGGCTGGTATACACACACCCGAGGTTGCCAGCATGTTCGACATAAATACCGGATACCCTGTTTACTTCCGCGACCCCTTGTCGTTTGCTGTTAGCAGGTTTAATTACCTTTTTTACCTTATTAGTTTTGGTAGTTATATTGGTAACACAATTGTTGTTAATGTTTTTTGGTATTTAGGTATATGGCACTTTTACAGGTTAGTAGCAGGCTTTTACCCAAAGCAAAAAAAACTTTTGGCAATTGCAGTTCTGTTTATGCCAAGTATTGTTTTTTGGAGCTCGGGAATATTAAAAGACGGCTGGTGCCTTATTGCTACTTTTTACATTTTTATTTGTGCCAACAACATTTTTATCGAACGCAAAAAAATATTATCAAATATTATAATATTAATTGTCTGGTCATACATTGCCATATCAATAAGGCCATACACTTTTTATGTTGCAACCGGGAGCGCGCTTATTTGGTTAGGTTTTTATTATTTAAGCCGCATAAAAAGCAATTTTTTGCGAACAATAGCTTTCCCGGTAATTATGCTTACAATTTATTTAACTGGCACCTTTATATTATTTAAAACCGGGTCGCAGGTTGGCGCACGTTACCAAAGTATCGACTCGATGCTTGAAACAGCACAAATAATACAAAGCGACCTTAGCAAAGAGTATTACGGAGGCAACAGTTTTGATATAGGTAGTTTTGAACCAACCTTACAAGGCATTTTGAGCAAGTTTCCAATTGCATCGGTATCGGGCATTTACAGGCCGTTTTTTTGGGAAGTACGAAACCCGCTTATGCTTTTGTCGGCTATTGAGAGCGGCATAATATTATTACTAACAATATGGGTATTGTTATGTTGCCGTATTTTTGGTTTTGTTAAACGGGTTTACACCGACCCGTTTTTATTATCGGCATTTGTTTTTTCAATAACATTCGCGTTTTTTGTAGGGCTTACAACAGCAAATTTTGGTGCTTTGGTACGTTACCGGTCGCCGGTACTTACTTTTTTTGCCATAGTACTTTTAGTTATATTAAGCAACCACCGGCAACAAATAGCCCAAAAAAAAGCCCGGATATAAACCCGGGCCTGTAAACCTTTGTTGATATTATTATTTATAAAAACCCAAATTGAGCTAACCGCTCAATCGATTTAGATTTTGTAGGTATTTAACTAAACTTAGTTAGTGAAACGCAACAAACTCCACATAGGGGTTATACCTAAGTAAAGCTCTTGTTCGGATTACTCCAACCGCTCAGCTTAGGTGAAAAACTTGTTAATTTTTTCGAGTAATACTTTGCCCATTATAGGTTTCGACAGGTAATCGTCGCAACCGGCACTTAAAATTTTCTCTTTTTCGCCGGCTAAAGCATATGCAGTTTGAGCAATAATAGGTAATGTTGGCCTAATTTTTTTGATTTCGTGAGTAGCCTCGTACCCGTTCATCTCGGGCATTTTTATGTCCATCAAAACAATGTTAATGCCAGGGTCGTTAATAACCGCATCTAAAGCTGCCCGGCCTGTTTCGGCCCAAACCAACGAAGCGTTTGTTCGCTTAAGCAATGCTTCTAAAAACAAATAATTTGTTTTTTCGTCCTCGGCTATAAGTATTTTTTTACCTGTAAAATCGTAATTGCTGAACATATTAACTTATTGGTTATTATTGTAATATAAATATTTGTTTTTTATCCGATTAAACTTAACCGCAAATAATACTTTTAAACAAAAATATAACTTTTTTTGTGGGTATCAACAAATTTTTGTCGTAAAGGTATTTGTTAAGTTAAGTATTTTTATCATAACAAATACAAACTACTTTAGTTTTTTATTTTGTAAATGTCTTTTGCTATCGCGGTCAGTTTTTTTTTCAATATTTTTTAAAAACGCGCTGGTTAAATCAACACCTGTTTGGTTTGCCAAACAAATAAGCACCCACAACACATCGGCAATTTCGTCGGCAAGGTTGTTTGTGTTTTCGCCTGGTTTAAACGACTGCTCGCCATATGTACGCGAAACTACGCGCGCAAGTTCACCAACCTCTTCGGTTAAAATTACCATGTTTGTAAGTTCCGAAAAATATCGTACTCCGTATTTTTTAATCCAGCTATCAACTAATAACTGGGCATTGGCCAGTGATATATTTGTATTATCGTTTTGCATCAAAAATCGCGTTGTTTAGTGTCGATAATAATTGTAACAGGGCCGTCGTTAATTAAATCTACCTGCATCATGGCACCAAATTGGCCGGTTTGTACACTATTATTTAACTTGCTGTTTAGCTGTGTTATAAATTTATTGTACATGGGTATAGCTTTTTCGGGTTTTGATGCCCTAATATACGATGGCCTGTTGCCTTTTTTTGTTTGTGCATGTAGTGTAAATTGCGATACAACCAAAATTTGGCCGTCAACATCGATAACCGACAGGTTCATAACACCGTTTTGGTCGTTGAAAATTCGTAGCCCGGTTATTTTATCGGTTAACCAATTTATGTCATCATCAGTATCATTATTCACAAATCCGACTAAAACCAGTAAACCGTTATTAATTGCCGAAATCATTATGTTATTAACACTTACCGATGCATTTTTTACTCGCTGTATAACTACTCGCATTTAATCAAAAATTAAAACTAAAAGTAGCAAAAACCATTAACTTTGCCACCCTAAATTAAAACTACTACTTATGGGCAAATTTATAACTTGTTTATCGTTATTACTTTTTTTTGGAATATTTATTGCCAGTCCGCAAATTCCCGATGGTTATTACTCATCGACACAAGGGCTTAATGGAATTGATTTACAATGGGAACTTTACAATATTATTAAAGACCATAAACAGTTTCCGTACACATCGACAAGTACCGATGTTTGGGACATTTTAAAAGAAACCGACCGCGACACCATTAACCCCAATAATGTTATTTGTATATACTCGGGTTTAAGCGTTAATGCCGCGCAAGAGTACAACGGAGGCAATGGCTGGACCCGCGAGCACGTTTGGGCAAAAAGCCGTGGCGATTTTGGCACCGAAATTGGTGCAGGCACCGACGTTCACCACCTAAGGCCATCAATTAACGATATTAACACGGCTCGTAGTAACCGCTGGTTTGCCGAGTGCAATGTACCGGTTTATTACAATAACAAACCAATAGGCTCGTATACCGACAATGTACGTTATGTTTGGAAACCCCGCGACGAAGTTAAAGGTGATATTGCACGAATGATATTTTACATGGCTACCCGTTATAAAGGGAAAAACAACGAACCAAACCTTACTATTATTGACTATTTGCCTGTTGATAATTACACCAACGAGCCTGTACACGCTTTACTGTCGGATTTACTTTTATGGCATAATCAAGACCCCGTAAATGAATGGGAACGAAACCGTAACAATGTAATATATAGTTATCAAAAAAACCGTAACCCCTTTATTGACCACCCCGAATTTGTTGAACGCATTTGGGGTTCAACAAATGTTAAACAAATTGAAAAAAACAGCCCCCAAATTTATCCAAACCCGGCTAATACAACTTTAAATATCGACGGTAATTATAACAACATATCGATATATAATAATACCGGTAAACTTGTTTATACTGCAAAAGTTGTATCAAATGTTGTTGACTTAAGCCAGGTTGAAAACGGCGTTTACATTGTTATGCTAAAATCGGACAACAAATTTTTTACATCGAAACTTGTAATAATTAAATAAACATGTTAAGTTTTTTTGGTGCCCCTTATTTTATGCTATTTTTTATAATAGCTCTTGGTTTTTTAATTGGTAATATTAAAATAAAAGGTATATCGCTCGACGTTTCGGCAGTATTGTTTGTAGCATTATTTTTAGGATACCTTGGTTTTAAACTGCCGCACGAGTTTCAAACCCTCGGGCTTATTCTATTTATGTACACTGTTGGTATGCAGGCCGCGCCAGGGTTTTTCGAATCGTTTAAAAAGCATGGCCGGCAATTATTTTTAGTGTCGTTAATATTAATATCATCGGCAACAATAATTGCTGTTTTAATAAAATATTTTTCGGGTTTAGACAAAAACATGGTTGTTGGATTGTTTACCGGGGCATTAACAAGTACACCAGGGCTTGCTGCTGCTATCGACAGTACAAACTCGCCCTTAACATCGATAGGTTATGGTATTGCATACCCGTTTGGTGTTATTGGAGTAATAGTTTTTGTAAAACTTTTGCCCAAAATTTTAAAAACCGATATTAAAACCGCCGAAAGTGATGTTGAAAAACAAATACTCGAAAACCACCCCGAGATATACCCCCGTACCTTTATACTCCAAAACCCAAATGCATCGGGCAAAACAATTGGCGAACTAAAAATAAGGCGTATAACCGGTGCGGTAATATCGAGGGTTGCACACAACAACAATATTTTTACACCATCGCCATCGACAGTACTTTATTTAGGCGATAAACTACATATGGTTGGACCCAAAAAAGCCTTACAAAACGTTGAATCAATTATTGGCCCGGCAATTGACGAGGAGCTGCCACTATCGAACAAATACCAGGTACAATGGCTTTTAGTTACAAATAAAGAGGTATTTGGAAAAACATTAAGACAAATAAACCTTTCGCGTATTTACTCGGCAACAGTTACACGCGTAAGGCGTAGTGGTATTGACCTTACCCCCGACCCCGGCCTTCAGCTACAAATGGGCGACAAAATTGTAGTTGCATGCAGTATCGAAAACATGAAACATGTTGCTGTACTTTTTGGTAACAACGACAAAAAATTGTCGGATACCGATTTTTTCCCGATAGCGGTTGGAATTTTACTTGGAATTTTACTTGGAAAACTTAGCATATCATTTGGGGCGACGTTTAATTTATCGATAGGTTTAACCGGCGGGGTTTTATTTGCCGCTTTAATTTTAGGACGCATTGGGCGTACCGGGCCATTAGTATGGTCAATGTCGGGTGCTGCCACAAATTTGCTTAAGCAACTTGGTTTATTGTTTTTTTTAGCTACGGTTGGCACCGAGGCCGGTTCAACAATTGTCGATACTTTTAGTAACTATGGTTTTAGTTTGTTTATTTGGGGAGCTGTAATTACTGTTTTACCAATGATAATTACTGTTTTTATTTGCAATAACATATTTAAAATGAACATATTAAATGTTTTAGGCGCATTAACAGGCGGTATGACCAGCACACCCGGTTTAGCAGCTGTTGAATCGATGACCGCCAGCGAAGCCCCTAAAATTGCGTATGCCACAATTTACCCAATTGCTATGGTTTTACTAATTATTTTTTTACAATTTGTTTTATTATAGATACCAGGTACTTTGCAACCAAAGTAATAATTTATGCACCGTAAAATAAAACTATTATTTGTAGGTTTAAATACTATCGATATACAATTTTTTGTCGATGCTTTTCCAAAACCAAACACTAAAACCAAAGCTCAAAACAACGAGGTTGCAATAGGCGGACCCGCTACAAACGCGGCAATTACTGCGGCATTTTTAGGAGCCAGTGTTACATTGGTTTCGCCAGTTGGCATACACAGCTTGTCCAATTATATTAAACATCAGCTTAACAGTTTAAATGTTAGTTTAATTGACCCGGTGTCGACAGTAAACAGTGAACCGGTGTTTGCCAGTATTATTACCGATAACACTAATGGAGACCGTACAATTTTATCGTACATGCCACAAAATAACTACAATAATTTATTATACAACCTTAATATCGATTACAGTAGTTTCGACTTGGCTTTGTTCGATGGATTTTATTTGCCAATTAGCAATTATATTGCCAACGAACTTAAAAAACACAATGTGCCATGCATACTCGATGGAGGAAGTTGGAAACCAGGGCTCGAAAATTTTATCGAAAACATTGATATTGCCATTTGCAGTAACGATTTTTTACCGCCAAACTGTAAATCAAAAACCGATTTGGCAAATTATTTAAATTACTGCGGTGTAAATAAAACTATTATTACGCGTGGTAACAACCCTGTTTTAGTTTTTACCAACAATAACAACTACGAACTACCTGTTGCCAAAATTAGAGTAAAAGATACACTTGGTGCTGGCGATATTTATCATGGTGCATTTTGTTATTATTATGCTTTACATAAAAATCTTAACACCGCTTTACTTTGCGCGGCTAATGTAGCAGGCTTTTCGTGCGGATATAATGGTACTCGCCAATGGATGCAGCATTTTGCTCACAATACAGTTAGGGTGTAGTTTTAAAACGAAGGTTATAAACAATAACCTATAATAATATTATGGTTATTATATTCATTTTTTAAAACTATACAAACCCAAATAATTGTTTTATTTTAATATTTCCTAAAATCCGCAAGTATATTTTTCTAACCACAGAGAGCACAGAGTTCACAGATAAAAACATCACTGTTTTATATGAGTCAAACTTTGCTTTATCTTTATTCTCTGCGGTTTGTATTATTTTACTTGCAGATTTTAGGTGTTTATAAAAACAAGTATTCAAAACAGTTTATCACCTAAGTTGAGCGGTTTGAGCTAAACCAACAAACACTTTACTTAGGTATAACCCCGATGTAGAGTTTGTTTAAAAATAGTTTACCTGTGTTTGTTGCCCTGTTTCAAGTGAAACAATATCGGTTAGTAAATTATTGGCAAGCCGGCTTGCACCTAACCTGAACATTTTGTTGTTTAACCAATCGTTACCTAAAATACTTTTTACAATTGCAATATATGTTAACGCGTCGGGACTAATAACCATACCACCAGCTGGTTTTATGGCCGTTTTTTTACCAGTTTGTTTGTAAAATTCGTTAATTGCCATACACATAATAAAAACAGCCATTGGTGTAGCCGCGGGGTCCATTTTCCCTGTCGATGTTTTAATAAAATCGGCACCGGCAGCCATTGCAACAATGCTTGCATTCCAAATATTCTCAACAGTTTGTAATGCGCCCGTTTCGAGTATAACTTTTAGGTGTGCATTACCAACAGCCTGTTTAATAGCTGCTATCTCGTTGTACACAAGCTGGTAATTACCATCGAACCAGGGGCCAAGCGATATAACAATATCAATATCGGTAGCACCGTCGGCAACAGCCATTTTACATTCAAGAGTTTTAACCTCGATATAACTTTGCGACGACGGGAAACAAGCAGCAACCGATGCAATACCAACATTACTAACTTTTAAAGCCTGCGCCGTTGCCTTAACTAATGGAGGATACACGCATATAGCGGCAACATTTTGAATGTTGTTAAAATTACTGCTAAAGTTGTTAACCTTATTTGCAAATGCAATACCTTTCGATTGTTGATCGGTTGAATTTAACGTTGTTAAATCAATTAAACTAAAAGCTAATTTAAGATATTCGGGGGTAAACATTTCTTTTGCCAACAGTTCAATGTTTTTTAATTGCCCGTTAACATAATTAATATCAAAATTAAGTTCAAATTTTTTAAGTAGTTCCATATATAAAGTAGTATTTATTATCATCAAAAATAATATTTTAAGCGGGTTAAACCCAATTTTTAGTTACCAATACTAAATATTATTAAACATTATTGAAACTATATTTGTATAGTGCCACATTAAAAGTTATAATTAAATTTGTTATAAAAATTAACCCTACAATAATTATTGTGATAAAACCGAATAAAATTATTATACCACTTAGTTTTAAACCCAATATAGCATTACTAATTGTTGTTTTTTTAGGTTTACTGGCAGGTGTTTTGCTTAAACCACAAACACTTAACAAATATGTTGCCCGGTTAATAAACCAAAATGGCCAATTACTTGCCGAAAACCAAAAAATTGTATTCATGGATGCCGACAACGATGGCAACTCGGAAGAATTTGTTTATTACAACTTAAGCAACAACCGTAAACCAATTGTAAACCAATACTCGTCGCAAGGCGATTTTCAGAATTTTTGGGAACTCGATGGCGAAGTTTTAAATAAATTTGATTTTATACAGGGCGATTATAATAACAATGGCTTTAATGAACTCTACGTGTTTTCAAAAGATAATCATTGTTTATACTTGTACGTAATTGAACCTTTTAAAAACAACCATTTTTTACGAAAAAAAGTATGCGTATGTAGTTTTACCGAACCAAACTCGTCGTTGCACCTTATTATACATAAAGGCGACATGGCCGACCTTAACGGAGATGGGTATAAAGAGGTTATTTTTTCGGTAAACAGCCGTTATTACCAAACGCCGCGTAATGTTTTTGCATACGATGTACATAATAACAAGGTAAACAAATCGGCAAACATTGGCATTCAGCTTGTAAGCGGGCCAATTGTTTTCGATATTGACAACGATGGTAAAAGCGAAGTATTTTTATCGACACTTAACAACACCGACCAGGCATGGCCTTCGACTGATAGTAATACCATTATTTCGTCAACCATTGTGCTTAACCATGAGTTAAAACCATTGTTTTGCAGCAAAGCTTTTAATACACAACTTTCGGTAACATCAACTTTTCCGTTACAAACAAAAAAAGGCAACTTTATTGCATCGGTAACATGGTTTTTAAATAACGACAAACCCGGTATTGCGCGCATATACAACACCAATGGTAAAATAATACGCCAACGACATTTAAAACTTAACAATTTTATTTTCGACAATAAACGAGCTAAATACGACAACATTTGCCTTTTTTGCAACGACGGCTACTTTTATAGGTATAATGAGCACCTTGCTGTTATTGAAACTAAAAACCTTAACGATAACTTTAACCAGGTTGCTTTTATCGATATTGACGACGATAAACACGAAGAGATTATTTTGGTAAAAGATAACGTTATAAAAATTTACCGTCAAAACTTAAAAGAACCTGTAAAAGTTAAAATACCCGGTATAGGTTCACAAAAAGTATCGTTCGCGGTAAAACACAATGCCAACAAACATAACATATTATCGGTGCAAACCGATAATTATAATTTTTTAATACGGTACTATAAACAAACTTGGTACTGGTGGTCGTATGTTTTTTATTTTGCTACGGCATTGTTGGCTGCCGGCATTTTTTTAACACGCCAAAAACTGGTAAACATACAAAAACAAAAAGTTTACAACCAGGCAAAAAACACAATGCAATTACAAATTGACCTTATGCGCAAACAACTCGACCCACACTTTTTATTTAACGCGCTTAACTCAATATCGTTTTCGATAAATAAAGACGACCGAAAAACGGCATACTCAAATTTGGGGGTTTTTTCGAAACTAATGCGCGAAAGTATTGGCTCGCTCGACGAAATGACCCGCACTATTGAAGACGAAATTAGCTATGTAAAAAACTATTTTATTTTAGAAAAATTCAGGTTTAAAGATATGTTCA
Source organism: uncultured Bacteroidales bacterium (assembly GCA_964544385.1). Classification (GTDB taxonomy): domain Bacteria; phylum Bacteroidota; class Bacteroidia; order Bacteroidales; family SZUA-534; genus CAZJCR01. The sequence continues at coordinate 20,196 of CAZJCR010000003.1, read as the reverse complement.
ATTACGATATTATGATTGCTCCCGGTATAAACCGTAGCGCACGTATACCAAAAATGGGCATTTTTTGTTACGTTGAAGCCGCTCTTAAAAAAGGCGTTTTACCGCAAGGCAAACCTGGAACTATCGAAATTACTATTGATACAGGCAAAAATAACTGTACAGTTGTATCAATAAAAGACTCGGGGCTGCACCGTAATATTAATAATACCGAGAACCATACTAAATGCATGATAACAATGCACAAGTTGTTTAGCTTTTACAATGCAATTAATACCGAGCATATTACTGTTACGCTAAATGACCTTTATAACGATAACATGCCAGCTGGAACTTATGTTGAGGTTCATTTTCCGTCGGGGTTTAATTACTCGGCCGATGCAATGCTATAACATTTTTATATTGCTTACTTACCCAATTTTACCTGAGTTGTGCGGTTGGAGCTATGCGAACAAACGCTTTACTAAGGTTAACCCCGATGTAGATTTTGTTGTGTTTCACCAACGAAGTGTAGTGAAATACTTACAAAATCGAAATCGATTGAGCCATTAGCTCAATTTGGGTTTTAGTTAAAACGTTTTTTTTTAGTAACCCTTAGCAAGCAATACCGTCAACGCCAAAAACCAACCAAACGTAAAACAATAATATTATAAAACCAGTTGCTCAGCAAAGCAAAATAAAATAAAAATATTACTTAATTAAACCCTTGTAAATATTATAACGCTCAATTATATCTTTAACATAATTGTACGTTTCGATACCACGACAGTAACCATGTTTAACTAATTCGGGGTTGTAATATTCGGGGTTCGATTTGTTGAGCAAAAAAAAGTCGACATTATTATCCCAAATGTTTGGGTCCTTGTTATTTGCAGCAGCAAGCCTTTGTGCGTCGAGCACATGTCCAATGCCAATATTATACGATGCAAGAATAAATTTAACCCGTTCGTTTTTATCAGCAATAACGTTTTCGAATTGTTTGTCGAGCCAGGCAATAAGTTTTGTGCCACCAATAATATTAAGTTCGGGATCCGAGTTTTCGTCGACTCCAAAACGTGCTGCTGTTTCGGGCATTAACTGCATAAGACCAAATGCCCCGGCCCACGATTTAGCATCGTGTTTAAACCTCGATTCCTGATAAATTAACGATGCCAGTAAACGCCAATCCCAATTAATTGTTGCACTGTATTTTTTTATCAAAATATCGTACTCCGATATTTTACCGCCTGCAATACTACTGTAATTACTTGTACCACGCACAGCAAAACGCATATCTTTAAAATACTTATTGTATGTAACTTTATACCAATTGGTGTTTTTAACCTGGCTAATCCAGTTATTTAATTCGGCCAGTAATTGTTCCGAATCAAGGTTAACCGCCCACGATTGGTTTTGGTTAAACGATATTGGTGTTAGTGCATCAATATTTGGGTAAAACGACTGGTTAAGTATTGCAATATTTTCGTCGACAACAGTATAATCAATCTCACCTTGTGCAACAAGAGTAAGTAACTGTTCGGCGTCGTAGTTTTCAACCTCGATAATATTTATAGTATCACCAATTTCGTCCATCAAATATTTTAACCGGTGAGCATAGGCCGAATTTTTTACCACGTGAATATTTTTTTCGGCCAAATCGAGATGATTACGTATTAATTGTTTGTCGATATTAAAAGACGACATACGTTGCCAGTTGTCGGGCATTTTTTGAACAAGCATTTGCCTTGTTTGTAAAAGCGGTTCGGTAAAGGCAACAAAGTTTTTGCGCTGGTTTGTTACATTAAGATTAATTGCAAGTATGTCGCATTTGTTATTGGTAAGCTTGTCAAAAGCCGACTCTATGTCGTTTACAACAGTAAGCTCGAGTTCGAGGTTTAAGTGCGTTGCAAATTTTTTCAATAAATCGTACTGAAAACCCATTGGCGTACCCCTGTAAACAAAATAACTTGTCGAATTATAATCGGTTATTGCCCGCAATTTACCTTGCGACACTATTTGTCCTATATTGTTTGCATTGCTTTTTTGCTTGCTATTTTTACACGATGTTATTACAAATAGCATTAAAACAAACCAAATTAAGGGTTTACATTTTACAATAATGGTTTTTAATATTTTAATATATTTATTGAATAGCATATTTTTGTGTTTACTTAATTTTTTAGGTTTATAATTAACCAGGTTGAACAATATTAATAACGAGTATAAAACCTGTAACTATTAAATATATAAATAAATAACCATTTTTAATTGTCAATAAACCAACAAAAACCAAAATGTTTACTTATTTATTTGGTACTTTTGTGGTAAAATACTTAAAACATGGCACAAATAAGGGTTACAAAAATTTTTAGTTTTGAAATGGCCCATGCATTATATAACCACGACGGGGCATGTAAAAACATACATGGTCATTCGTATAAACTTATGGTAACAATAAAAGGCTCCCCGTGCAACAACCCAAACAGCCCAAAAGATGGTATGGTAATCGACTTTAGTGAGCTTAAAAACATTGTTAAAAAAAACATTATCGATATTTTTGACCATTCGTTTGTTTTAAACCAAAAAGTAGAACCCCAAAATTATTGCCCGCAAATGAACGGTAATACAATATTTTTACCTTATCAACCTACCTGCGAGAATTTAATTATTGATTTTGCCGGCAGGTTAAAAGCGTTACTGCCATCAAACCTTGAGCTATACTCGTTAAAATTGTACGAAACAGCCACAAGTTTTGCCGAGTGGTTTGCTGCCGACAATTAGCTTTTTATTTTGGCACAAGGGTTATAAAAGGTATCAGCATCTCCTCGAGCGATACTCCGCCATGTTGAAAAGTGTTACGGTAATAGCTTACATAATGATTATAATTATTTGGATAAGCAAAAAAGTTATCGGCGTAAGCAAAAATATAACTACTGCTAACATTTAGTTTTGGTAAAAATACCGATGCTGGGTTTTTTATCTCGTAAACTTCTTTTGGGTTGTAATTCATTGATTTACCGTGCTTATACCTTAAATTGGTACTTAGATTTTTGTCGCCTACAACTTTTATGGGTGAGTTTACACGAATTGTACCATGATCGGTCGACAGCATAATGTTTACCTTTTTTGCCGACAGTATTTTTATTAGTTCATATAAAGTGCTATGCTCGAACCACGACACGGTTAAACTGCGGTAAGCCCTTTCGTCGTTGGCAAGTTCGCGTATCATCTCCATCTCGGTACGGGCATGCGACAGCATATCGACAAAATTTATTACTATAACCGATAACTGGTTGTTTAATATGTTCGAAACATTAGCCAGTAATTTACGGCCTTTTTCAATGTTTTGTATTTTGTCGTAAAACATTGATGCTTTAATGCCAAGCCTGGCCATTTGCTTTTTAAGCAATTCGGCTTCAAACTGGTTTTTGCCGCCATCGTCGTCCTCGTTTATCCATAATTCGGGGTGCAGTTTTTCTATCTCCGATGGCATTAAGCCTGCAAACATTGCATTACGGGCGTATTGTGTAGCTGTGGGCACAATACTAAAAAACATCTCCTCGGTTTTTACATCATAAAACTCGGTAAAAAGTGGTTCAATTGCTTTCCATTGGTCGAAACGCAAATTATCGATAACAAAAAGAACTGTAGGTATTTGTGAACTAATTTGTGGAAAAACCTTTGCGTTAAGCAGTGTATGCGACATAATTGGTTTATTTTGGCACGAAGCAGTAAACCAATTTTCGTAATTATTTTTAATAAAGCGTGCAAAATTATTGTTCGCATCTTCTTTTTGCATTTTTAAAATACCTTCTAAACCCGCATCGCCTGTTTTTTCAATTTCGAGTTCCCAGTATATCAGTTTCGAATAAACATTTACCCAATCGTCGTGGGTCATTGAGTCGTTAATTTGCATTGCAAGGTTTCTGAACTCTAACTGGTAATCGGCTGTTGTTTTTTGGTTTATAAGGCGTTGCTTGTCGGTAATTTTTTTTATTGCCATTAATATTTGCAACGGGTTAACCGGTTTTATTAAATAGTCGGTAATTTTTGAACCTATTGCCTGGTCCATAATAGCCTCTTCTTCGCTTTTGGTTATCATAATAACCGGAACATTAGGGCTAATGGTTTTTATTTGGTTTAGAGTTTCGAGCCCGGTTAACCCCGGCATATTTTCGTCTAAAAAAATAAGGCTATATTGTTTTGTTTTAACAAGTTCAATGGCATCGTGGCCGTTGTTTGCGGTGTCAAAACTGTAACCTTTCGATTCGAGAAAAATAATATGTGGTTTTAGCAGGTCAATTTCGTCGTCGGCCCAAAGTATTGATATTTCGCGCATTATTATACATTTAAAGTTTACTAAATAAACGGTTTATTTTTAAAAGTATTATTAGTTTTTGGCTAATAGTTAGCTTTAAAAAACTTTTCGTAGCGCAACAGGTTTTTGTCGTCGTACAACTTTGCAAAATTATTTGCCGATATAATAAATGCTTTGTAACTGTCTTTAGTATAGTTTTCAAACACTTCGCCGGCAATTACAACCGATTCCATGTAGTTGGTGGCCATGTTTTTGTTTTTAAAGCTTTTAACAACTATCATTGAGTAGTTTGCCGATAAAAGTACACTACTTACGTCGAACTCGAGAAAGCTGTAGTAATCGATATTAAAATTCGAGACATTGAACCTTAAACGGTTGTCGTCGGCTTTTTCGGTATTAACTATTATAATGTAATAATGTAGCTGGTTTGCGTTGTACGAATAAATATCGGTATTTAAAGAGTCGATGTTAATGTTGTCGGCAAGTTCGGTGCCAAATATTTGTTCAACAGGAGTTTCGGGAGTTTTAACCTCGCGCGGTTTACGGTCCAGGGCTTCGAGCACATTTTGCGCATATATTGTTTCATCGGTACCGGGGTACATTTTAATAAAATTACCAAGCTGTTTTTTAAACTCAATAGTATCGCCCAATTTGCCTGAGCATAGCGTGCTTAGCAGTGCAAATTTCGAAACTAAAGGGCTTTCTGAAAAAGTTGTATCGACATAATGGAAATTATAATCAACCTCGGTGCAATTATCGTTTAAAAAGTATTTATAAGTTGCCTGATAAATAAAATTTACCTGGTTTTCGATAGCTTGTAATTGTTTAAAATACTCGGGGTTACTTAGTATTTTTGCATAATCGCTGTTGCTGTAATTATCAATAATTAATTTTTTATAGTGTTCGGCTAATTTATAATCTTTTGTTAAAACATATAGTTTATAAAGATTATAGTATGTCGATAATTTTAATTCGGTTTGAGGAAATTTTTCGAGCAGTTGGTTATAGTTTGCTATACTTTGCTCATAATCGTTGAATTTTTCGTTATAAATTTCGCCAATATTAAAATAAGCTTCTTCAATAATTTTGTCCGATTCAATTATTGCCGAATCGGTAAGAGGCAGGTTAACCAAATAATACTCGCGTGTTTTGTTGCTTAATTCAATTTTAGTTGAGTCGGTGGTTGTTTGCTCGTTGGTTTGTTGGTTTGAAAAATCGACAACCGCTTTGTTTTTTCGTCGCCAGTTGTCTTCGAGTTTACGGTTTCCCCATTTCTTTTTAAACTCGGCCTGCCCCGAGGCGAGCATTGCCGGGTTGTATAAATACCATTTACCCTGTTGTTGATTGCTTAATTGGCGGTTTTGTTGTTCAATAAATAGTAAATCTTGTTTTTGTTGGGCGGCCAGTTCTTTTTCTATTTGTTCTTGTTCAATTATTTTTTTTATAAGGTTGTCAATAAAGTTGTTTCGTTTATCCTCGGGCATTTTAGCAATTTTTTGCAAACTGTCTTGAGTTGTTATTAACTGTATATTTTCAATTAAACTGTTAAGGTTTTCGCTTTTCAGTTTAATAATATTGAAATTGGGGTAATCGTTGCTTAAAATCGACACTGCACTATCGTAATAAGCTTGTGCAAAAACGTATTGAGGCTCGTCAAAATAAATATCGGCAACAGCCAAAAACGAAACAGCTTTTTGGTTATTGTTAATTGTGCTTGCCTTTGCCGACTCTTTATAGTAATTAACAGCCTCGGGCAAGCGGTTCTCGTTTTGGGCAATACTACCAAGGGCATAATATATTTGGTCGCGAAAATCGATGTTTTTATCATCTTTGAGCATTTTAAAAAGTTTTTTTTGCAAATCGCGACTATCAGTAGTTTCGGAATTAAAGAGCATTGCACGGTTAATTTCGGCATTAAAAGCCATCTCGTACGACGGGTTTTGCTCAAGAACAAGCGTGTATGTGTTAAATGCTTTTTTGTTTTCGTCGAGTTGACTATAAAGTTGAGCCAAAATAAATAAGTACCGGGTTTTAATTTTTTTGTTTTTTGTTACTTCAACACATTTGTCGAGTTCAGTAATTGTTTCGTTAATTTTACCCGATTTAAAAAGTATATCGGCTTTAGTTGAGTAAAAATCGGTTAATAAATGTTCGGGCACTGCAACTTTTTCGTTTTCTACCATTGCAATAAACTCTAAAGCTTTTTCGAGCTTGCCCATTTCGGTATAGGTTCGTGCCAACCAAATGTACGATTCGGTTTTAAGGTTTTGGTCGTTGTACTCGCGTATTATATAACTAAAAGTTTCAATAGCCGGAAAATAGTCGTGTTTATGAAAATGGGCTTTTGCAATAAGCATATAAGCATCGTCAATCCATTTAATATACTCGGTTTTTTCTAAAAACGATTTATCTTTTTTTGACCTTTTGCCCTCTTTTTGTTTTGGTTTAACAGTAATTGAGTGTTTACGAATACATTTTGAACCTTTTTCGACAGCTCTGTTCATGTCGCCAAATGCAGCTCGTGCGGCATCTTTGTTACTGTGAAAAAAAATTGGCAAAACCATCGAGTAATTGTCTTTATGGCCGGTTTCAATTTTTTTTAAACCTTGGCTATAGGCGTCTTTGCCGTTATAATATACATTGTAATAGGCTGTTACACCGTGGTATGTGCGGGTTAACGGTGTGTTTTTTTTAGTTGAGCAGCCGTTAATGATGCTAAAAACTAAAATTAACCCAAATGCTAAGGCGTATGTTTTATTTTTATGGTACAAAAGTTCGTGTTTTGTAATGATAAACTAATAAAGGGCAAAAATATTTTATTTTTTTGTTTTTTTTCGTTTATAACTAAAATTACTGTTTACAGTTCATTAGTTATTTGGTCTAAAAATTGGGCTACTATTTTGGTTTGATTAAAATTCGAGTATTGTTCAATATTATTTGTTTGGCTAACAAGCTTATTATTAATAAATAAATTAAATTTATCGATAATAAATTGTTTCAACACCTCGTAATTGTCGTAGGGTAAAGTAACGCCTCCATTACAGTTTGTAATAATATTGGCAGTATCGCTATTATCGGGACCTAAACATAAAATTGTTTTATTTGCACGCAATAGCTCAAAAAGTTTTCCCGGAATTCGTCCCTTTGCATTATTGGCCTTGTTTAGTGGCAGTAGCAATATTTGCGAGTTAAAAACTATTTCGATAGCCTTTGGCCGTGTAATTTTTCCGTAAGCGATATAATTGTTACTTAATCCAAGTTGGCTTATTTGTTGTTCAATTGTATAGTCAACCTGCCCTGCAAATTTTATGCGCAGTGCATCTGCAAAAGCAGGGTTTTCATTTTTAATATCGGCCAAAACTTTTAACAAAGTTCCGGGTTTTCGGTCCACGCCTAAAACTCCAGCATGCGCTATCGAAAACTCGTTAGTTTCAGCAATTTGAATATTTTTATAATCATCATCGTCGTAACCGTAAAAAACAGGGCTAACATCAAAAGCACCAATACTTTCTAAGTCGGCAGCCCATGTAGGGCTTGCAATGGTAATTTTGTATGCCGATGCAAAAACTTCTTGTTCGAGCCGGTGGTGTATTTTATCGGCGCGTTTCGATATTGGGAACATTGTATAGTAATCAACCTGGGTCCAGGGGTCCTGAAAATCGGCCAGCCACGGTATTCCGAATTTTTGCGACAGGCGCATAGCAATTACCGTGTTTGTGTGCGGCGGGCCGTCGCTAAAAATAGCATCAACAGGGTTAGTTTCGAGGTATTTTGTAAGGTATTTTACCGATGGTTTTATCCATAAAGCGCGGGCATCGGGAATAAAATAGTTAGCTCTTACCCATATTGCAAATTTATCGACAAGGCCTTTTTTACGGTCGCTAATATAAACCGGGTTTGCCGAATCGGTTTTTTTACGCCCCGACAGTTTTTTAAATAAATTAAAAGGCTCGAATATTTTGTGCCGCAAAACGGTAATATTTTCGGGAATGTCTTTTATATTAGTATTGTCGATATACTCGTATTGTGCATTAAGCGGAGCATAAATAACAGGCTCCCACCCAAAATTGCGCAGGTATTTAGCTATTTTTAAACATCGCAAAACCCCTATACCGCCCGATGGTGGCCAATGATATGTTACAATAAGTACTCTTTTCACAGCAGTTGTTGTTTTTTTTTTGACAAACTTAATAATACCTTATAATATAATGAATGTTAACCGGGCTTAATTGTTTATTAAGTTATAATTAATTAATAGGTAAAGTTTAAATTATTAAGATACGGTAATTAATATAACTAATGATTGAGAAAATAGCTAAATAATTAGTTGTATTTTTTAATAAAAAAGCCGCCTGTTGGCGGCTTAAAACTATATAGTAAAAATATCAACTTCTTTCTTTTTAATCAACTCGTCAACCTTTACCGAATAATTATCGGTTAGTTTTTGTATTTGAGCTTCGGCGTCTTTTTCAATATCCTCGCTCAGGCCATCTTTTTTAAGTTGTTTTAAAGTATCGTTCGAGTCTTTACGCGCGTTACGAATACTAACTTTGGCAATTTCGCCTTCGTTCCGGGCCTGTTTTACAAGGTCTTTACGTCTTTCTTCGGTAAGTGGTGGCACGCTAATAATTATCGATTCACCATTGTTCGATGGGTTAAAACCAATATTAGCATAAAGAATAGCTTTTTCGATAACATCAATCATTTTGCGGTCCCAGGGCTGAATTTTTATAGTACGTGCATCGGGAGTGTTAATGTTAGCTACTTGTGCCAGTGGTGTTGATGAACCATAATAGTCAACATGTATATTATCGAGCATGCGGGTGTCGGCCTTTCCGGCACGTATTTGCGATAGCGCGTTGTCAAGGTGGCCGATAGCTTTGTTCATCGATTCGTTAGCTAAATCGATAACCATATTTACTTCGTCAGTCATAGTATTTTATATTTAATTAAAATAACAATAATTAATTAGTTACTAAAGTACCAATTTTTTCGCCAAAAATAACTTTTTTAAGGTTACCCGATGTATTCATATCGAATACTATTGTATTCATATTGTTTTGTTTGCACATGGTAAACGATGTTAAATCCATAACTTTAAGGCCTTTATTGTATGCCTCGTCGTAAGTTATGGTATCAAATTTAGTTGCATTAGGGTCTTTTTCGGGGTCGGCAGTATAAATTCCATCAACGCGTGTACCTTTAAGCATAACCTGTGCCTGCATTTCAATTGCTCGTAATGCCGATGCTGTATCGGTTGTAAAATATGGATTACCAGTACCTGCCGAAAAAATAACAACCGAGCCATTTTTAAGTAATTCGTGGGTACGTGCTTTGCTATAAAACTCGGCAACAGGTTCCATACGTATAGCTGTTAATACAGTTGCTTTGCAGTTAATTTTTTCGAGTTCCGATTGTAGTGCTAAACTGTTAATAACTGTTGCCAACATTCCCATGTAGTCGCCGTTAATGCGGTCGAACCCTTGTGCTGCACCACTTAAACCGCGAAAAATATTTCCACCGCCAATTACAATTCCAATTTGTGCTCCACATGCTACTGCTTCGCTAATTTGTTGAGCATATTCGTTAAGTCGTGTTGGATCAATTCCATGGTTATTGTCGCCCATAAGGGCTTCGCCACTAAGTTTTAATAAAATACGTTTATATTTTAGCATATCGTTTTTTTTAGTGAATATACAAAAATGTTTTTTGCAAAAAAAAAGCCGCGTTAAGAGCGGCTTTTAATAATATTATTAAAAAACTATTTTAAGGCGTAGCGTTTCATTGCTGTAACGGTAAGTCCTTTACTCGAATTTGCAAGCAACTGAGCAATAGTTAATTTATTATCTTTAACACATTCCTGGTTTAATAAAGTCGATTCCTTAAAAAACTTTGCAAGGCGTCCTTGAGCAATTTTATCAAGCATTTCTTCAGGTTTACCTTCTAAACGTGCTTTTTCTTTTGCAATAAGTAATTCCTCGTCAATAATATTAGCAGGAACATCGGTTTTGTCAATTGCAACAGGCGACATAGCAGCGGCCTGCATAGCAACGTCTTTACCAACTTGAATGTCAACATTGGGTTGGTTAAAACCAATAAGGGTTGCAAGTTTGTTTCCCATGTGAATATAAGCAACAACCGATTCGGCCGATACTTTATCGTAATAGGCCAATTCCATTTTTTCGCCTGTAATACCGCTTTTTTCAACAATAGTATCGGCTAAGCTTTTACCGCCAAAATCAACAGCAAGGAATTCGTCGGTTGAATTAGGAAGTTTAGCTAAAGCTAAATCGCAAATATCGTTGGCAAGTTTAACAAAATCGTCGTTTTTTGCAACAAAATCGGTTTCGCAATTAAGTGCAATAATAGCACCATTTTTTCCATCGGCCGATACTTTTGCAATAACGGCGCCTTCGGTAGCTTCACGGTCGGCACGTTTATTTGCAATAGCTTGTCCGCGTTCGCGGATAATTTGAACAGCGCGGTCAAAATCTCCGTTCGATTCGGTAAGGGCTTTTTTACAGTCCATCATACCTGCGCCGGTCATTTTTCTTAATTTTGCTACATCAGCAGCTTGAATAGACATAATATAATATTTTTAGTGATTAATCTTCGATATCTTCAACAGCATCGTCGCCATCAATAATTTCGTCTTCTTCAATTTCGTCATCATCGTCAACATCATCATCGTCAACATCATCATCGTCAACTAATTTAGCTGCCGATTTTTTTGCATTGGTAGTGGCGTCTTTTTTCGATGGTTTTTGGTCTTTATCGCCGGGTTCTTTGTCTTTATCGGCTTTACGTTCCATGTTGCCCTCTTGTATAGCATTGGTCATGGCTGTAACAATAAGGTCAATTGCTTTAGCAGCGTCGTCGTTACCTGGTATAACATAATCGACCAAATTAGGATTCGAGTTGGTATCGACAATAGCAAAAATAGGTATTTGTAACCTGCGTGCCTCGGCAATTGCAATTTTTTCTTTATGGATATCAATAACAAAAAGAGCTGCTGGTAACCTTGTAAGATCGGCAATACTACCAAGGTTTTTTTCAAGCTTGGCCCGCTCACGTTGAATTTGTAGTTTTTCACGTTTCGAAAGGTGGTCAAAAGTGCCATCAGTCGACATTTTATCGATAGATGTCATTTTTTTAACAGCCTTGCGTATAGTAGGGAAATTTGTTAACATACCGCCCGACCAACGTTCGGTAACATATGGCATGTTAACTTTTGAAACACGTTCGGCAACAATGTCTTTAGCCTGTTTTTTGGTGGCCACAAATAAAATTTTGCGCCCCGATTTGGCTATTTGTTTAAGGGCGGCAGCCGCCTCATCAACTTTTACAACGGTTTTTTGAAGATCGATAATGTGGATACCATTGCGCTCCATAAAAATATATGGTGCCATTGCAGGGTTCCATTTTCTCTTAAGGTGACCGAAGTGTGCACCTGCGTCTAATAGATCTTGAAAATTTACTCTTGACATTTTAATTTTTTTACTCGTTTACATTCTTTTAAAAAGCAATCGCTAAGTAGTTCTTATTGGTGACTTTGAGACTATTGTGCCCTTGATAATTGAAAAACAATATCTGAACCATTCTTTGCGCAAGAAGTCTTAACAATTTAGATACTAAACGAAATTCGAAAACAGCAGGATTAACGCTTACTGAACTGGAATTTCTTACGTGCTTTTTTCTGTCCCGGTTTTTTACGTTCAACTTCGTGTGGGTTACGTGTAAGAAACCCTTCGGCTTTTAAAGCCGGGCGGTTCTCGGGTTCGAGTTTAACTAATACCCTCGAAATACCAAGGCGTATAGCTTCGGCCTGGCCTTTATAACCTCCTCCGTCAACGTTAACTTTTACATCGAATTTATCGACAAGGTTTAATTTTGATAAAGGCTGTAAAACAATGTATTGAAGGATACCTGTTGTAAAATAATCTTTCAACTCTTTGTCGTTTACAGTAACTTTACCTGTCCCCTGGCTTACATAAACACGAGCAACTGCAGATTTTCTGCGTCCTACTGCATTAATAACTTCCATGTTTTGTTACTTAATTGAGTTTAAACTGATAACTTCAGGTTGTTGAGCAGCATGTGGGTGCTCATTACCTGCATAAACAAATAAATTGCGGTAAAGGGCACTACCTAAACGGTTTTTTGGTAACATACCTTTTACTGCTTTTTCTACCATGGCAATTTGGTTTTTTGCCATCAGCTTTTCAGCTGTAATTGTACGCTGACCCCCAGGATACCCAGTATGGCTAACGTATTCTTTGTCGCTCCACTTGTTGCCGGTTAGCTGAACTTTTTCAGCATTGATAACTATTACATTATCACCGCAATCAACATGAGGAGTGAAGTCTGGTTTGTGCTTCCCCCTTAAAACGAAAGCAACACCAGTTGCAAGGCGGCCTAAAACCTGGTCGGTTGCGTCGATAACAACCCACTGTTTGTTTACGGTGGCCTTGTTTGCCGATTGTGTTTTGTAACTTAACGTGTTCACTTTACTCCTAACTTTTTAATTAATACATATATACAACGTGATATTGTTCCCCAAATGTGGAGTGCAAAAATACAACTATAATTTAAACCAACAATATTTATCAACATAAATTTGTTAGTATCGCCTTTTACCAATGTTTTTAAGGGGTTTTAGCCTTTTTAACTCTTTTTATATGGCTCGTATTTATCATATTTTTTTATTCTTTTTAATGTAATGATACATTTATTTACTTATTTATCTGAAAATTATATATAATTCATTCATGTTATTGCTTATTTATTATAACTTTACGTTTGTTGCTTTTTAAAAATATTTTTTTATAAAAAATTAACATTTATAAACGTTTAAACACTTAACAATGAAAACTATACTTTTAACGTTAACTGCGCTTTTAATATTCATGTCGTGTTCAAACAACCAGTCGAAAAAAGCCGATGATAATTTTAAAAACATTAGTATTGATGACACAAAAAAACAAAACCAAATACCGGCTCCCGACTTAAAAAAGATAATTAACGCCCTTAACCAATCGGGGGCAAGCTTTATTTTTGATGTTATTAACAAATCGGAAAATGTAACTAATTATATTACCATTAAAGAAAAAAGTATTGCCTTAGGTGTTTATACTGCCGACCTTGCTTACCTTGCCATATATAATAAACAAAACGATTTAACAACAACCTTAAAGCCATTTTCGGTACTTGTTGAAGAGCTTGAGATTCCGATTGGAAATGCCAATTATATTGACCGGTTAAATACAAATATTGCTAATCACGACTCGCTTGTTAGCATAATTAATGTTGCTATTACCGATGTTAACTCACAACTTAACATGGCCGGTCGCGACGATATTGCACTTAACATTTTAATAGGCAGTTGGGTTGAGGGTGTTTATTTGGTTGAACGTACTATCGATTTTTCGGTTGACCCTGCACCATTGCGTAAAATAATTATCGATAATAAAGAATCGTTAAAAACAATAATTAATCTTATTGAGCAAAATTTTTACGATGGTACCCAAACAGCATTGTTTGGGCTGTTGAAAGAACTTGTTGTAAGCATCGACAAGGTAATTGAGCAACCTGGTAACATTGAAGCCGAGAATGAATTATCGACAAAAATAAAAGAAATACGTGGCAGTATTGTTTAAGCTCCCCAGCTTTCGCGGTCGAGGCTGCGGTATTGTATAGCCTCGGCTAAGTGTTGCGGCTCTATTGATTCGGCTTTTTCGAGGTCGGCAATTGTACGCGATACTTTTAGAATACGGTCGTAAGCTCTTGCACTTAACCCAAGTTTTTCCATAGCGTTTTTAATAAGAGCGTTACATGCATCGTTTAAAATGCAATATTTACGAATAAGTTTAGTGTTCATTTGGGCGTTACAATAAATGTTTTTCGACTGTGCAAACCGCTCGAGTTGTAAATTTCGAGCATCGGTAACCCGCTCGCGTATGGTTGTACTTGTTTCAAGTTTTTCTTTTCCCGACAATTTTTCGAATGGTACCGGCACAACCTCAATATGTATGTCGATACGGTCTAATAACGGGCCACTAATTTTATTCATGTACTTTTGTCGCTGGCCAGGCGAACAAACGCACTCCTTTTCGGGATGGTTATAATATCCACAAGGGCAAGGGTTCATACTAGCCACAAGCATAAAACTTGCCGGGTATTCGACAGTAAACTTTGCGCGCGAGATAGTAATAACCCTATCTTCTAAAGGTTGTCGCATTACTTCGAGTACTGTACGTTGAAATTCGGGCAATTCGTCTAAAAAAAGTACACCATTATGAGCCAGCGATATTTCGCCTGGTTGTGGATATGCGCCCCCACCAACTAAAGCTACATCGGATATTGTATGGTGTGGGCTTCGGAAAGGTCTGGTAGTCATTAATGCAGTGTCTTTGTTTATTTTACCTGCTACCGAATGTATTTTTGTAGTTTCGAGTGCCTCGTGTAAATTAAATGGTGGTAATATAGTTGCAAGCCGTTTTGCCAACATAGTTTTTCCTGCTCCGGGGGGGCCTATCATAATTATATTGTGGCCGCCTGCGGCAGCAATTTCCATGGCGCGTTTTACATTTTCCTGGCCACGAACATCACAAAAATCGCACTCGGGATACGATAAACCAGCATAAAACTCGTCGCGCGTATTTACAATAGTTGGCAAAATTGTTGAATTATCGTTTAAAAAATCGATAACCTGTTTTATGTTTTCAACGCCATATACATTTATGTCGTTAACAACGGCGGCCTCGCGTGCATTTTGTAAAGGCAGGATAAAACCTTTAAAGCCCTCTTTACGTGCTTGTATCGATATTGGTAAAGCTCCTTTTATAGGGTGTAATGTACCATCGAGCGAGAGCTCGCCCATAATAATATAATCGGCAAGATTTTGGCTATTAACCTGGTTACTTGCCGCTAATATTCCAACTGCTAAGGTAAGGTCGTACGACGAGCCTTCTTTGCGTATATCGGCCGGTGCCATGTTAATTACAATTTTTTTACCGGGATACTGATAACCACTGTTTTTAAGTGCTGCTACAATTCTGGGTTGGCTCTCTTTAACGGCACTATCGGGCAGGCCAACTAAGTGAAAATTTACCCCGGTTGATATATTAACCTCAACCGTTATTGTTGTGGCATTTATACCAAAAACAGCACTCCCGTATGCTTTTACTAATTTATCGTCCATTATAATGTTAATTATCTGGCTAATTCAAAAGTATTAAAATTAACTTTAATTATTACCAGTAATATTTTGTTTTATAAGGTACTTTAAAAATGTTTTTGTATTATTTTTTTTTACAGGCTATATTTTCGATAACCGACATTATAATATATAATATAATAATTAACGATAATGCTGAAAACCTGAACAATAAAATAAACAAAATACTTAATGTAAGAAATATGTATCGGGTTTTATTATTGGTCCATTTAAGGTTTTTAACTTTTAGCGAAAACAAAGGTAGTTCGGCAACTAACAAACCACTAAAAACAATAACTAACAATATTAATATAACAAGGTTGTTGAAAATATTTGCAAAAAAAGTGGTGTCGTAAAAACTTACTATATATGGTACCGCGGCCCAAAAAATTGCATTTGCCGGGGTTGGCAACCCAATAAACGACTCGCTTTGACGAGTATCGATATTGAATTTTGCCAGCCTTAATGCCGAAAAAACGGTAATTATGTAGGGAAATAAAATTAGTAAAATGGCTGCAATAGGCATACTTATTAACGGTGCATCAATAGCTATAATATTTTTAATGTGTTGCGAAACTATTACCGAAGGAGCAAGTCCAAAACTAATAACGTCGGCTAATGAATCGAGTTCTTTACCCATTGGCGAATAAGCTTTTAGTAACCTTGCCGACATTCCATCAAAAAAATCGAAAATTGATGCTAATACAATTAATGCTCCCGCTGCCATTAAATTACCTTCGAAAGCCATAACAACCGAAAAACATCCCGAAAGTACGTTTAACGAGGTAATTGTATTTGGTACAAATGAAAAAAAAGTTTTATTGTTCATTGGTTTGTTTTTTGTTTTAACTTTTTAATGTTATATAGTGTTTATAACAACAAATGTATATATTTTAATTTGTTGCGTAAATTTATTGATGCATATAGTTTATGAATTTCAATAAACTATTTTTGCTTTCAACATTCTAATTTTTTAACTATGCTTATAAATAAGGCCTTGTTTGCAAATTTGTTTTTAAATTGCTCGTCAACACAATTTGTTTATGCATAATAATGGTTTAAAAATAATATTGACCATTTTAATGGTACATATTGTTTCAAACACAATAAAAGGGCAAAACAGCCCCAAATATTCGAACGAATTTTTATCGATAGGTGTTGGTGCCCGAGCTTTTGCTATGGGTAATGCTGTTGTTTCGTCGGTATCGGGAGTTGATGCTACATATTGGAACCCTGCGGCCTTAGTAAACCTCGATAACCCTGTAAATTTATCGGTAATGCACTCTGAATATTTTGCTGGTTTGTCGCAATACGATTATGGTGCACTTGCTTTTAAGCCCGACAATAAATCGGCTTTGGCTTTTTCGTTAATACGTTTTGGTGTCGACAATATACCTAACACTTTGCAGCTAATTGATGTAAATGGCAATTTAAGGTTCGACCGCATAAAATCGTTTTCGGTTGCCGATTATGCCTTTTTTTGTTCGTACTCAAGGTTATTACCAATAAATGGGTTATCGGTTGGCGGTAACTTAAAAATAATAAATCGAGTTGGCGGTAATTTTGCAAAAGCCTGGGGGTTTGGGCTCGATATTTCAGCTAAATATAATATCGACAAATGGCTTTTTGGTGTTATGCTTCGCGACATTTCAACAACATTTAATTTTTGGTGGTTTAACACTACCGAACTCGAAGAAGTTTTTTTGCTTACTGGCAACATAATACCCGATAATAGCCTTGAAATTACTCTGCCAAAAGTTATTTTAGGGGCATCGCGTATTTTTGAGATAAACAAGAACTTTGAATCGTTAGTTGAATTAAATGCCGACATAACCACCGACGGAAAACGAAATGTATTGTTGCGTACAAACTCTGTTAGCGTTGACCCACACGCCGGCGCCGAATTATCGTTTAAAAAAATGGTATTTTTAAGAGCAGGTATTAACCTTTTACAATACGAGTATAACTTTGATGGTAAAAAAAATTTAACCAGCGTTCCGTCAATTGGCTTAGGTTTTAATTACAAAAAACTATCGGTTAATTATGCCCTTACCGATATTGGTAACGTTTCGTCTGTAGGTTATTCACATATTTTTAGCCTGTGTTATTCAATTGTACCCAATAAAAACAATAAAAAATTTTGATTTTGGTATGAGTAATTTTTTAAACAAAACTTTTTGTAAAGTTAACCCCTATTTATTACTCATTGTAATATTGCATTTTTATATATCTATTATTGATGCACAAAATATTGGTAACGAATGGATAAACTATAATCAACAATATTATAAAATTAACATTGAGCGTACAGGCGTTTATAAAATTACTGCTACACAATTAGCAAATGCGGGTATACCAACCGGTAGTTTTTCGCCACAAAATTTGCAACTTTTTCAGAACGGGGTTGAAATTCCGGTTTATGTTGATGGCGAACAAACCGGCATACTAAACTATATTGAGTTTTTCGCTAAAGCAAACGACGGCTGGTTCGATGTTGGCATGTACAGCTTGCCAAACACCCAAACAAACCCATACCACAGCCTTATTACCGATACAGCTTCGGTATTTTTAACCTGGAACAAAAATTTTAACAATAAACGGCTCATTACAGTCGACGACCAAAACTTTACAGGAAACCAACCAAAACAATTTTGCTTTTGCGACACGTTAGTACAATTTACGAAAAAATATTACGAAGGCGACAATGACCCTGTCGACAGTGAATATACCGAAGCCGAAGGCTGGTTCGACGATATTTTAGTTACACTTGGTCGTACAATTACAAAAACAGTTTCGACACCAAACTTACATATTGCCGATATTCCATCAAAAGTTTCGTTAGCATTTATAAGCTACTCAACACACAAACACCACATAAAGGTAAATGGAGCCGGTATAATTATTGACACAATTTTTACCGGTTATAAAACTATTAATTACTCAAAAACAGTTGAAACAAATAATCTTACAACAGACAATAAAATTGAATTTTCAAATATTAACGACCAAAACTCGGTAACATCGAACATTGCCGTTTCATATATTAAAATAGCCTATCCCGCATTATTCGATTTTAACAATCAAAGCCAAAAACATTTTTACTTTGAAACCGCTAACGAGAATAAAACCTATATTGAGATAAGTAATTTTATAACAAACAACACCACACCCATAATATACGACTTATCAAACAACAAACGCATTTTAACAAAAGTTGAAAACAACATAGTTAAAGCATTAATACCTGCATCGGTAATACAACCGCAAATGTTTATAACAAACACAAGCCAAATAATTACAAACGCAACTATAACTAAAAGCCCAATAACAAACCATGCTGGTAAAAACAAAAAAACAATAATTATAACCAACTATTCATTACAAAACTCGGCTCAACAATATGCCGCTTATCGCGATGCATACATTGTTTATACCAATGATATTTATGATCAGTTTGGCTATGGAATAAAAAACCACCCATTATCGATAAGGAATTTTTTAAGTTATACCTTAAACAATTGGTCTCAAAAACCTGAATTTTTGATAATTATAGGCAAAGGAATATCGGCCGATAAAACACGTTTTAACGCAACCAATTTTAATTCGTGCATAGTACCGCCAATGGGCGTTCCGGCATCTGATGTTTTGCTTGGCTGCAAAACTATAAATGGCAGCCCCATAGTTTCGTCGGTTGCAATTGGACGAATACCTGCAACTCAAAACACTGAAGTAACAAATTACCTCGAAAAAGTTCAAATGTTTGAACGTAACAATGTTGAAGAGTGGATGAAACGCATAATACATTTTGGAGGAGGTAACAATGCTTTTGAACAACAACTATTTGCAAGCTATTTAAAAAAATACGAGATTATTATTGAAGACGAGTATTTTGGAGGTAACGTTAACACTTTCCTTAAAAAATCGTCAGATCCTATATCAATGTCGAAAACCGACAGCATTACAAGCCTTATTAACGGTGGAGTATCGTTAATAACATTTTTTGGCCACGGTTCGTCAACCGGTTTCGACCAAAATATTGACCAGCCATCGGCTTATAATAACATTAATAAATACCCATTAATAATTGCCAATTCATGTTATTCGGGCAATATATTTTTACCCGGAAAATCGAGCCAAAGCGAAGAATGGACACTAATTGCAAACAAAGGTGCAATAGGCTTTTTTGCAATGGTTTATCAGGGATACCAGTACCAATTAAACCAGTATTCTGATGGTTTTTACAAACAACTTACAAAAACTAGCTATGCCCAGCCAACAGGTAAAATTATACAGGCTGCACAATCAAATATGGCAGCTATAGCCGGCACTACTGGTAAATCGAAAATTACAATACATGGGTTTAATTTAAACGGCGACCCACTTATTGTTTTAAATAGTTTTAACAAACCCGACTTTACTACTAATCAGTCTGATATTAACACATATCCCGAAAATTTAACTAATAATACCGACTCGTTTATTGTAAACATTGTTGTTAAAAACATAGCCAAAACTACTCGCGACACTTTTGCGATAAAACTACTACGCACATACCCCGATTTAAGTATCGAAGAGTTTGAAAAAAAAATTCCTGGTTTATATTATCGCGATTCAATTAAATTTAAACTACCGGTTAATATATCTAAATCGTTAGGCAACAATACTATATCAATATTATTAGATAATA
>CAZJCR010000002.1:20504-58430 GCA_964544385.1 uncultured Bacteroidales bacterium | reverse complement strand
ATACCTAAGTAAAGCGTTTGTTCGCATAGCTCCAACCGCTCAACTTAGGTTTAAATTAATATTTTTAGTTGATTTGATAAATAGCTTAATTTGGTTTTTAGTGTAAAACAATTACACAAAAAAGCTATATTTGCAGCCAAAAATAACAACAATGTTCAGCTTTGGGTTACTTGCAACTAATTTACCTTACGTTCTGTTTTTTGCAGTATCGGTACTATTTTTTGTGCCCCAGCCACAATACCCAAATACCCCAAATGATTTAGAAAAAAGCACTGTTAATGTAATAACCTATAATGATTATAGTATTGACAATAAAATTGTTAATGTTTACAATAGTGTTTCATCGTATTTATTGCCCAATAACATTATTGCTTGCATCAATAATTTTTTATCAAAAATATTATTACCCAACAATAATAAAGAATTAGTAAACTTATTTTACAAATCGTCGTTTTTTTTAAGACCCCCTCCTTTTTTATGTAGTTAATTTTACATAATACCAAATTACATTTTTTAATTAAATAATTTAAACACATTATTGTATTGTTTATTACAATGCATATTTATTTTTTATACCTTAATTATGAATAAGTTAATACTAATTATAATACTGTTGTTTTCAATTGTATTAAATACAACAGCCCAACAAATGCACATAAAAACCGACACAAGCCAAACAAATATTGACATGTACGAGGTAGTTGTTAACGCCTCAAAAAACGGTTCGCAATTAAAAAAGATGCCGGTTTCGGTTTCGTTAATTCCGTCAAAAATGGTTGAGTCGGGCAATATTGATAATTTAACAGGTTTAACAAATATAGTCCCAAATTTTTCGATGCCCGATTATGGTTCAAAACTTACATCGCCTGTATACATACGAGGAATAGGTTCGCGTATAAACTCGCCGTCGGTAGCCTTATATGTTGATAATGTACCATATTTTGAAAAATCGGCATTTAATTTTGATTTTTTTGATATAGAGAGCATTGAAATATTGCGTGGTCCGCAAGGCACATTATTTGGGCGTAATAGCATGGGCGGTGTTATTAATATTACTACAAAATCGCCGCTAAGGTATAATGGCAACCATATTAATTTATTGGCCGGAAACTATGGAACATATAAAGCAAATATTGGCCATTATAATAAAATTGGTAAAAAAATACATTATTCGTTATCGGTTAATTATCAGCATAATAATGGTTTTTATACAAATAATTTTTTAAATCAACAGGTTGATAAGCTAAATGCATTTGCAGCGCGAAACCGATTTGTTTATAAAGTATCGGCAAAAATGGTTGTAGAAAATTGTGTATCGCTTGAGCAAAGCCAACAAGGTGGCTACCCTTATGCTGTGTATGTCGATTCGACAAAAAAAGTGAATAATATTGAGTACAACCAAAAAAGCTCGTATAACCGCTTTTTGTTTAACGATGCTGTTGCAATTAAATACAAAACAGGTTATTATACTATTATAAATAACTTGTCGTATCAGTTACTTAACGATGAACAACTTATTGATCAGGATTTTAGCGTCGATTCGCTTTATTTTGTAAGGCAGGCACAAAAACAGAACAATATTGCCAACGAGTTTACAATTAGATACAACAAGACCGAAAAGTATAATTGGTTAACCGGTTTTTTTGCTTTTTGGCAACAATCGGGTTCCGATGTTGATGTAAACTATTATAAAAATAAAAGGTGGCATTTAAAAACATATAACAATTCAAATTATGGATTGGCTTTTTTTCATCAGTTTTCATACAATTTTACCAGCAAATTAACTTTTACAGCAGGTATACGTTACGATATTGAACAGGCAGGGCTTGTGTACAATTATTTAGCAACTCAAAACAATATGTTTTTGCCGGCTATTGATACTACTTATCCGGTGTTAACCGATAATAAACTTTTGCCAAAAATATCGTTAAACTATAATTTTAATAAAGTAATGTTATATGCCACATTTGCAAGTGGTTATAAAGCCGGTGGTTTTAATACTACTTTTGAAAAGCCTGAACATCTTACTTTTAAAAACGAGATAAGCTACAATTACGAATTTGGCTCAAAAGCAAGGTTATTTAATAATATGCTTTATTTTGATGCAGCTTTTTTTTACACAAAGCTTTTTAACCAGCAAATTTACCGTACATCTCCAAGCGGTCAAGGCTCGTATCTCGATAATTCGGGGCTATCGGTTAACAAGGGGTTCGAGTTATCGGCGCAAAGCAACCCTGGTTTTGGTTTTAACATTTTGCTGTCATATGGTTATACAAATTCAAAAATTACCGAATACATTAAAGACACAATAACAAACTATAATAATAAGTATACTCCTTATATACCGAAGCAAACATTCGATTGCCAGGTTAACAAAACTTATAATTTTAAAAACAATACTATAATTGATAAAGTTTTGTTTAACATTAATTATAACTATAAAGGGCTTGTTTATTGGGATTTGAACAATAAATATAGTGAGCCGGGTTATGGTATTTTAAATGCAAAAGTAACTGTAACAAAAAAAAATATAAGTTTTGGTATTTGGGGTAAAAACCTTACAAATAAAAAATATAATGCATTTTTATTCGAGGCTAATAAATTAGCATATGTGCAAACAGGTAAACTTTTTCAGGCAGGGATTAATATTAGTGTAAAATTTTAAAAATTAATTACAATAATAATGAGTACAAAACAGTGGCAAAAATTTCCAACTCTTTTTAGTTTATACATTGCGCAATCGGTGCCAATGAGCTTTTTTTCGACAGTAGTACCTGTAATTATGCGTCAAGAGCACTACTCGTTAGAGTCGATAGGACTTTTACAACTTATTAAACTACCATGGATATTTAAGTTTTTATGGGCTCCAATTGTCGATAATAATGCAGCAACCGGAAAGCAGTTAAGGCGTTGGATAGTTTTGTCGGAGATTTTTTACGCTGTAATAATTGTTGCTGTTGGGTTTTTAAACCTGCAAACCGATTTTAAACTAATAATTACACTTATTGTTATGGCATTTATTGCATCGGGAACCCAAGATATTGCAACCGATGTTTTTGCAATACGCGTGCTTAAGGGAAACGAAAAATGTACCGGAAACGGCATACAAAGTGCCGGTAGTTTTATTGGCAGCTTATTTGGTACAGGTGTTTTGTTGTTAGCGTATTACTACTTTGGCTGGCAGGCTTTGCTATGGTTATTAGCAGCCTTTGTAATTATTGCCGTTGTGCCTGTTTGTTTGTATAAACCCGATATCGATATTGATAAACAAAACAAACGTAAAGTTAATATTGCCGATATTTTTGGTTTTTTTAGTAACGTAAAAACCCTGAAACGTATTCCGTTACTTTTATTATACTACTCGGGCATAATTGGTATTTTAACAATGTTAAAACCATATTTGGTCGATTTGGGTTACAATGTTAAACAAATTGGTTTTATGTCGGGAATTGTTGGAACGTCGGTAGCAACATTGGCAGCATTAATATCGGGTGTTATTATAAGCAAAATTGGGCGCACAAAATCAATTTATTTGTTTGCATTTATTAACCTTTTTGCTGCTTTTTATTTCTTTACAATATCAAAACAACCGCCTACACTGGCAGCATTATATGCCGCAATTGCCCTTGTATGGGGTGCTTACGGGTTATCAACAGTTATTATTTATACAACTTCAATGGATGCAGTACGCCATAGTTCGCAAGGTACCGACTTTACACTGCAAATTGTATTAACGCATTTTGGCAGTTTAATAATTTCGGTTTTAAGCGGCAAGGTTGGCGACAATTTTGGCTATCGGGGCGTTTTTACTGCCGAAATAGTATTATGTTTAATAACAATTGGTATACTTTTATTTATTTATCCTGTAAAATTACGTAATGCAAACAATAAAAAGCTTAGTATCAAAATATAACGTGGCTGTGCCACGATACACAAGTTACCCGCCTGCCAACCATTTTTTGCCCAATTTTGATGCAGAGCAGGCTGTTAGTTTATTAAAAAATTCGAACCACCATAAAAACAGTAACATATCGTTTTACATTCATATACCATTTTGTAAAAAACTATGCTATTACTGTGGCTGTAATGCTTGCGCTATTACTAATAATAAACAAATTAATGAGTATTTTGATGCCTTAAAAACCGAGATTGAAATTGTTACTAAATATATTGACAAAAACCGCAAAATTTCGCAAATACATTTTGGCGGTGGTACACCTAACGCTGTTAATGTTAAGTTTATTGATAACATAATTGAATTGTTGGCAATCAATTTTAGTTTTATCGATGAGCCCGAAATAGCTATTGAGTGCCACCCGGCTTACCTCGATTTTGTTTATTTAGAAAATTTGGTAAAATCAGGTTTTAACCGTTTTAGTTTAGGTATACAGGATTTTGATGCCAAAGTTTTGAAAACTATAAACAGGCAACCATCATTAATACCTGTTAACCAAATAGTTGACTATATTAAAAAACTAAATTGCAAAGCATCGGTAAACCTCGATTTTATTTATGGCTTACCACACCAAACAACCAGTTCGTTTTTAAACACAATTAACAAAGCTCTTGAAATAAAACCCGACCGTTTGGTTACTTTTTCGTATGCCCATGTGCCGTGGCTAAAAAAACACCAGTTAATATTAGAAAAAGCCGGATTGCCCGATGCCTTGCAAAAAACCGATATGTTTTTAGAATCGCGCAAAGCAATTATCGATAATGGATACATACCTATTGGACTCGACCATTATGTATTGCCAACCGACGAGCTTGCTGTAGCAGCAGATAATAATAATTTGCACCGTAATTTTCAGGGTTATTGTACCAAACGTACAACCGGTCAGGTTTATGCTTTTGGAGTGTCGGCAATTGGCCAGCTTTTTAACGGCTATTATCAAAATAACAAAAACATAAGTTTATATATCGATGCAATTAACCTTGGTAAATTACCTGTTGATAAGGGACTTATAATTACCAATAATCAAAAAATTATTGGCTATATTATTGAGCAGATAATGTGTAATAAAACAGTTGATTTTAATAAAGTTAGTGAACAATATAATATTGAATTAACCAATTTATTCGAAATAACGGGATTTAGTTTGTCAAAAATAGAAAGTTTTATTAACGATAATTTATTGATATTTAGTAATAATGTTTTACAAGTAACTACAAAAGGCGGTTTATTTATTCGCAATATTGCAGCGGTTTTCGACCCTAATTACCAAACCAATATTACAAGTTACTCAAAATCAGTATAAAAATGGAAACAAAAATAATTGACACTGTAATTGTTGGTGCTGGTTTAACCGGTTTAACAACAGCTTTTTATCTGAGTAAAGCTGGCAAAAACATTATAGTTATCGATAAAAATAATTTTACTGGTGGCGTAATAAAAACCGATTCAAAAAATGGCTTTACATACGAGTATGGCCCAAATACAGGTGTAATTGGCTCCACCGAAATTGTTGAGCTTTTTGACAACCTGAAACAAACAATTGATGTTGAAACCCCTGATAAATGCGCCAACAAAAGGCTTATCTTAAAAAATGGTAAATGGCATGCTTTACCAAATGGTTTGTGGTTGGGTGTAACTACACCTTTGTTTAGCTTTTCCGATAAGCTGCGGCTTTGCGCCGAGCCGTGGCGAAAAAAAGGTATCGATACTAACGAAACTATAGCCAATTTGGTAATTAGGCGTATGGGCAAATCGTTTTTAGATTATGCTGTAAACCCTTTTATATCGGGTATTTATGCCGGAAATCCTGGTCAACTTGTTACCAAATATGCAATGCCAAAACTGTTTAATCTTGAACAAAAATATGGCAGCTTTATTAAAGGGAGTATAAAAAAAGCCCGCGAACCCAAAAGTGAACTCGATAGGCGGGTATCGAAAAAAGTTTTTAGCACAAAAAATGGTTTGCAAAGTTTGATTAATGCATTAACAACCCAAATAGGTTTAAACAAATTTGAGTTAGGAATATCGGGTTTAGTAATTAATAAAACCAGTAACGGTTTTATAGTTACTTTTAATAACAATAAAAACCAGTTAGTAACATTAAACACTAAAACAGTTGTAACAACTATAAACGGCATAAATTTGCCGGGAATTTTACCATTTATCGATAAAAATAAAATTGAGCCAATTAGCCAAACGCAATATGCAAAAGTAATACAAGTAGCTGTTGGTTATAATAATTGGGACGGTGTTAATATTGATGCATTTGGTGCCCTTATACCCGAAAAAGAAAACCGTCAAATACTTGGTATTTTGTTCCCGTCGTCGTTATTTAGCGAGCGGGCACCAAAAAACGGCGCTTTGTTGTCGGTGTTTTTAGGCGGTGTTAACAAACCAGGGTTATTTTATAAAACCGATAGCCAAATTGAGCAAATTGTTTTGTCTGAAATTGCTACATTATTAAAAACTACTCAAAAACCCGGTTTAATCGAAATTTTTAGGTACGAACATGCAATTGCACAATACGAAGTTACAACTGGCAAACGTTTACAGGCTATTACTGAAATTGAAAGTACAAATAAAGGTTTATTTTTGGCCGGCAGCATACGCGATGGTATAGGTATGGCCGACCGTGTAAAACAAGCCCGTATGTTAGCTTTAAAAATTATTGGCAATGAATAAAAAGGCATTGCTTATTGTAAATTTAGGTACTCCTTGCAGCCCTAATGTTGCCGATGTAAAGCTTTTTTTAAAACAGTTTTTAAACGATAAACATGTAATTGGGTTGCCTTGGTTTTTACGTAAAATACTTGTAAACATTATTATTGTACCTTTTAGAGCAAAAAAATCGGCAACAAAATACCAGCAACTTTGGACAAATAATGGTTCGCCCCTGCTCTATTATTTAATTAGCTTAAAAAATATACTTCAGCTTAAGCTAATTAAACAGTTCGATGTTTATGCAGCAATGCGGTACGGAGAGCCATCGCTAAAAAGCGAGTTGCAAAAAATAGACAATAAAAATTACGAACAGCTAATAATATTGCCATTATTTCCACAATATGCACAATCAACAACTGGTACAATTATTAATTATGTTATAAAAAACATTAATAAATGGCAAAATAAGCCACAGGTACAATTTATAAATAGCTTTTATAGGCATAAAGCATTTATACATGCTATTTGCCTGCAAATTGAGTTATATAAACCAAATTTATTTGAACATATTTTGTTTAGTTTTCATGGTGTACCAAATAGCCATAATAACTGTACTTATACCGAACCCGATGGTAATAATTTTAGTTATAGTCAAATGTGTTACTTAACTGCAAGTTTAATAGTTAAAAAACTTAATATTGGTAATAATAATTATAGTGTTGGATTTCAGTCGCGTATGTCGCGTTCATGGCTTTCGCCTTTTACCGACAAGTTATTAATACAACTTGCACAAAACGGAGTTAAAAACGTACTTGTGGTTGCCCCGTCGTTTGTGGCCGATTGTTTAGAAACAACTATTGAAATTGGGCACGAGTATAAAAATTTATTTATAAAAAATGGCGGAACCCAATTAATATTTGTAAAAAGCCTAAACGATAATATTTTTTGGGCCGATGCAATTACTGAAATTATATAGTGTTGCAAATATAACAATAAAATTGTTTATCTATTACATATTATAGTTAAATAAAATATCAATGAATAATAATGTTCTTGTATTAAAAATTTCCTTATAATTGATATTTCATTTATCAATAAAAAAACACCCCAAATGTTATGTTTAACACTTAGGGTGTAGTTTAAAATATTAAGGTTTTTATTACCCAAATTGAACTAATGGCTCAATCGATTTAGAGTTTGCTGAATTTCACTACACTTTGTTGGTGATACACAACAAACTCTATATCGGGATTATACCTAAGTAAAGCGTTTATTTGCTGCGCTTTAACCGCTTAACTTAGGTATTACTCAAATAATGATAAATCAATATACTCACCCATCATTTGATAGCCAAGTTCATTAGGGTGCAAATAATCGCCGGTATGGGCTTCGTCAATTAAAACATTAGTATCACTAGGGTTGCGTAATGCCAAATCAAAGTCAATAACAGCATCAAACTCACCCGATTCCCTTATCCATTTATTTACAATATTTCGAGCATGTTCGCGGTACGATTGGTAATAAAACGATTTAGTAAATGGTAATATAGTAGCTCCATAAATTTTTAATCCTCTTGCATGAGCCGAATCAACCATAGTTTTATATGCATCAATTAACCCGTTTGCAATATTAATAGCGGTTAAGCTATCGGGGGTTTGTCCTAAATCGTTAACACCTTCGAGCACAATAACCCATTTTACACCTTTTTGGTCAAGTACATCGCGTTTATAACGGTTAATTGCCGACGGACCTAAACATGGTTTAAGTACACAATTGCCACCAATACCAAGGTTTAAAACCCCAATATTTTTTGTTGCTTCGTTAGCTAATAAACGCTCCGATAAAATATCGGGCCAACGGTTTTGTTTATTGGTGCCCGAACCCCGGCCATCGGTAATTGAATTGCCTATAATTGCAACAGCAGCAGCTTGTTGAGCAGCCTTAACATCGATACCGTTAATAACGTACCAATGGTCGGTGTATACCGAACTGTCTAAATTTGCTGCCATAACATTATCGCCTTCGATAAGGTACGATGTAGTGCGCGAACCAGGATGCCCGGTAATATCGTCGGGTGTTTGCCCAAAGTTAATTGTAATAGCCAAATCCATACGGGGCAAAAGGTTAAAGGCAACCTCGTCGCTTACTATTGCAGTACCGGGTTCAATTGTAACCTGGTTTTTACCATTAAACATTAACTGACTAATTGTATTAGTATCAATTTTACTTTGGCCCGTTGATGCTGCAATGGTAACTTTGTTTAAAGTTATTGCACTTTTACTAAACTCGTTCGACATTTTTAAGCGTAAGCAATTACTGCCAATAGATACACGTACAATTTGCCTTAATGTATTATTTGTTAAACCAGGTGCCGGGGGATTGTTGTGCGGTTCAACTAATTGAGGGGCTGTGCTCCAGGTTGCAACCCAATTTGCGTTGGTATTGTTTGAATTACAACTGGCAATTGCCGAAATTAAAAATACTAAACATGCAATAATTGCAAAGTTTGTTTTTAACTTAATGATAAACTTTTTTTTTGAATACATAGTTTTTGGTTTAGTTAGTAAAATTTTAAGTATTAAAATTTAATAATGCTAATTAGTATATAATAAAAGCAAGTTTACTAAATTTATGTTAAAATACTGCAATAAATATTGCTTTTCGATTTTTTAACTAATGTATTGGTATATTTAAGCATTACTTATACAGTTGTTTACATTAATCAATAATATTAAAATAAACAATACCCCAAAAATTATGTATTAAGTACAGCATTTTTTATAATTTAGTATTATGTTGTTATATTAACACCCAAATTGAGCTTTTAGCTCAATCGATTTGGATTTTGTAAGTATTTCATTACACTTGGTTAGTGAAACACAACAAACTCTACATCGGGGTTATGCCTAAGCAAAGTGTTTGTTAGCTTAGTTCCAACCGCTAAACTTAGGTAACATTTATAATTAATTAGCCCGATAAAATAAATTATGGACAAAAATATTGATATACAAGCATTACAGCAAAAGATAGCTCAACTTGAGGCTGAAAACAACGAGCTAAAAAAAAACACAAAAAGCAATATAGCTTATTTTGGTTTCGATTTTCTTTTTGAAGCAGTAAAACAACCTGTTTTTATAATTAAGTGCAATAACCAGGGAGCATCGGTAGTTACTATCGAAAAAGCCAATAAAAGCGCACTCGAATTAATAAAATATACTAATGACGAACTTTCAAAACTATCGCCTTACGATATTGGAATTTTTTCGGGGCCTGCCGATGCAATGAAATACTGCAATAATTTGTCGGCCGATGAAAAAGTTAGTTATCTGGCAAAAATAAATACAAAAGACGAAAACCAAATATCGTCTGAAATATCGTTATACAAATTTATAGCAGGCCAAAATGTTTATTTTATTGTTTTTCAACGCAATATAGGAAACCAAATAAAGGTTGTTGAAGCATTAAGGCAAAGCGAGTTCCGCTTTTTGCAAATGGCCGAAAATGTTGTTGAAGGTATTATTATAGTTGAGAACAATAAGCGCGTGTTTTTAAACTCGAGTATTTGCCGCATTACAGGTTACTCGAAAGACGAATTGCGCGATATGGACGAACTGCATTTATGCAAAGAACATGAAGTTGAACGCATTAAAGACTTTTTGTCGAAAATAACCGGTAGCATTTCGGGAGTACACGCTATTGAGTTTTGGATAAACATGAAAAATGGTCAGGAAAAATATATTCGAAACAACTATACATTTTCGCAAACAACCGATGGCAAAAAAACTATATACATTATAACTTCCGACATTACATCGCAAAAGCGTATTGAACAGGCATTGCGTAAAAGCCAAACTGAATTCAGAATGTTGGCCGAAAACTCGCCCGACTTTATAACCCGCTACAACCGCGAGTTAAAGTATGTATATGCCAACCATACTGTCGAAAAAATTACCGGTATACCAATTTCGCAAATTATTGGTAGCAATAACATGGAGCTAAATTTAGAGAGCGATACCGTTTCGTTTTTAGAAGATATGCACCTTGAAGTGCTTAGAACCGGCCGTTCGCTCAAGTTCGAGTTCAGGTTAAATGTTTCCGATAAACATCTTATTTTTCAAGCACACTTAGTACCCGAATTATCGAACAAAGGAATTGTTGAGTCGGTACTTAACGTATCGCGCGATATTACCCAAATAAAAGAGGTTGAACGCAACCTGAACGACGAAAAGCAAAAGGTTATTGAAGATAATACACTTATATCGCAAAAACTTGTTGAGTTTTGTAACACTATAAAAACTGATTTTAGCAATGTTACCAATCTAAACAGTAGCATATATCCTATTGAGCGCATTGCCGATTGGACTAAAAAGCGTTTTATAAGCAATGAGTTTAAACCGCAACAATTAATAGTTAATAAACTAATAAAAACATTTTTTGAAGAGAATGCCGAGCTTATACAATCGAAAAACATTGAAGCAACAATATTTTTGCCTGTACACGAAATATTTATTTGGTCCGATACAAATTTGCTTAACAGTGTTTTAACTTATTTGCTCGAGAACGCCCTTGAAGCAACAAATAATGGTAAAATTGAAATTGGTTTTGATATTTACGACGAGAATAATATAGTATTTTTTGTTAAAGATACCGGAGTTGGAATACAGTCGGAGTTTCTTGAAACTGTTTTTGATCCTTTTGTAAGTATTAATAAACCAAACCACCCGGGTTTAGGTTTAAGCATAGCAAAAAAATATGTTGAAATGATGCAGGGAATAATTTGGTGCCTTAGTTCTGAAGGTACTGGTTCAACGTTTTGTTTTTTGCACCCTGCACAAATCGAGAAAGCTTTACTACAATCGAAACAAAACGAAAATAATGTTGAAAGTAGTTGGAACGATAAAATTATTTTGATTGTTGAAGATACCGATAACAATTTTATTTTGCTCGAAGGTATTTTACGAAAATATAAACCAGTTGTAATACGCGCAATAACAGGCGAAGATGCCGTTAAAATTGCATCTGAAAAAACAAATATCGATTTAATACTAATGGATATTCAATTGCCCGGTATGAATGGTTATGATGCAACTATGCAAATAAGGCAATTTAACAAAACAGTACCAATAATTGCGCAAACCGCTTATGCTATGTACGACGATGTTGTTAAGGCTCTTGATGCTGGTTGTAACGATTTTTTGGCTAAACCTATTAAAACAAAAAAATTCTTATCGGTTATCGAAAAGTATCTTGACAAAAAAAGCGATAATACAGCTTAACCTGTATTAATCGTTTATTATTAAGTTTGCCGTAGCCTTGTTAAGCGCAATAGGAATGTTGTTAATAACAGCTGTACGTATAAGGGTTTGTATGTCGTGCTCGTGTCCTTGCGGGGTTTGCATATCGATAAAAAATATAATTTTGTCAACCTCGTTATCTAATATCTTAACTGCCAAATAAATATCGCCACCGTTAGGCCCATGCCCAAATGGTGTTACATCAAGGTCTAACACTTTTTTTAGTAAACTTGCTGTGTTCGATGTGCCAATTAATTTATTTTTACGTAACGATTCAACATTATCTTTTGCCCACATTAGCATATCTTGTTTTTTTTGATCGTGGGCAACAAGGGCAATAGTATTAGTTTTATCCATATAATTTTTTATAACATTTAAGTGGTTGCAAATTTAGTAAAACTTTTAATTTATTGTAAAATTAGGTATTAAAATTTGAAACCAAAAGTAGCAATAAAACTACCAGTATTTGTATTAATTAATGTGGTGCTGGTGTTATAATTGTATAAAGCGTAGTTTTGCGAATATGTTGCCATTTGGTATGCTGCATCAAAATAAAAGTTTTGCGAACGTATACCTAAACCACCCGAAAACGATAATTTATGCCGGTTATTATTTTGTTGGTTTGTTGAATAAGCACTTTGGAAAAACCCGGCACCTAACCTTAACGATATCATACCTAAACGTAGTTCACCACCTATTTTTACATTATTTGCAGGTTTGTAAAATTCTGATATTCTTTGGTTTTCAGTTTCAAAATATCCATCATCAGAGCTTAAACTCATTTTATTGTAATTAATATGTTCGTAATCAACCGATACTGTTCCAAATGTACCAAATACAAAAGCTCCACTCAAAATTGCTTTAAAAGGCGATGTATAGTACCAATTGTAATAACTTTCGTCAAGGGTACTGGTATTTGTTTGCTCAACATTATCAAAGCTTAAAACAGCTTTTAATGTGTTTGTATAAACATCGGTTAACTCAAAAAACGTTGGTGTATGTATAGCAGCTCCTAACCTAATCATATTATTTATTTTATAAATAGCTCCAAATTTCATGTTTACACCATTACCTTTTGTACTAAACTCATCGTAATACTCAAAATTTTTAGTTATCATCTTATTGTTTAAAGGGGTTTCGTAATACGTTGATTTTTGCGTATACGATATTTGTTGAATGCCTATAGTAACGCCTATATATAGTTTGTCGATATAGTTTGCCGATAAATTAAAGGTATACTCGCCCAATTTACCATCCGATTTTTGAATATATTTTTGCGACGAACCTATTTTTTGGTTTTCAATATAATCGTTGGTAAAATTTGATTTAATACTATCGTAATAAACTAATTCGGTAATATAAAAAGGGTTTTCATTAAAATAGGCGTTATCAAAGTTTAAATTATCGGTTTCAATGTCAAGCCTTGAACTATTCTCGTTTATGCCTTCAACAATAGTTTGCCCGCCAAAATTAGCTAATTGGTTGTATGCAAAACCAAAATTAATGAATTTCCAGTCTGAATTATTTACCGATGGATATGTAACAACAAACCCTAAATTGCTTATAGTAAGGTTTTTATTGTTTGCTGTGCGGTTGTTGTTATTGTATCCGGCTTTTGTTGATGCGTTTGAAAACGAAATGCTAAAAGCAGCATCGCTTTTACGGTAAACACCAATACCTGCGGGGTTATAACTCATTGTTGTTAAATCGGCACCTAAAGCACCCATTGCCCCTCCCATTGCAGTAAAACGAGCTGTTCCTGTTGGTACGTTAAAAGCGTAACGCAAGGCATCGCTTTCGTTTTGTGCTATTGATGCTATGGCTATAAATAAAAAAGTTATTATTATCGAAAACCGTTTCATTGTATAATCAATTATTGTTAAAATTTAAACCAGTTATTATTGATTCTTGAAAATCATGTTTTAATTATCGGCGACGGCTGCCCGAACTGCTGTTTGAACTACCTGAACTATTTCCACTATTTGTGGTTCCCGAACTTGATGATGAACGGCTTGGTGCACTATAGGTATTACCCGATGATGAACTACGTGGTGCCGAATAGTTCGACCTTGAATTATTCGAATTTCGGTTAGTTGCATTTCCCTGCGTGTTAATACTCCTGTTCGAGTTCCTTGTTGAACTATTTTGCCGTATGTTATTGTTTTGTGTTTGGTTTGAATTTTTTGCCCTGTTACTTTGGTTGTACGATGGTGTCGATGTTGGTTTTGGCCTGCTGTAACTTGGCGAATAACCTGTACGGCTTGTATTTGTATTTTGCCTGCTTATTTGTGTTTGTGTTGCGGCCGAATTACCAATTATCGACGGGTTATTTGTATTACCTGTGTTTTGGCGTGTTTTAACCCCAGGGTTATTATTTACTGAACTTGTTTGGGTTGTCCCCGATGTTATTTGGTTATTTGTACCGGTAATATTACTTTGTTGGTATCTCGATTTAGTTACTGTACTTGATTTGTCGGAACTTGATGAAACTGAATTTGTCCGGTTCATCTGCCTTACTCCTGTTTCACTATTTATTGTACTGGTATTTTTGCGGTTTTGAAATGTACCGGGACTTGTTTCTATTATTCCGGAACCAACCGAGCGGCGTTTACCATAACCCATTTGTTTATAACTAATATTGTCATTATGGTGGTTGTAATAATGGTAAGGATAATAGTGATAAGGATAATACCAACCATAGTATAAACTGTAATATGGCCTGTAATTATAAAACCATGGATCGTAATAATTGTAATATGGCCATCCCCAATTGTAATTAAAACCAAAGTAAGGACCGTAATAGTATGGATAATCAATATAACCTAAATGTAGGTTTATGTTATAATCGTATTGGTCGTCGGTGTAATACGATTCACGATTTTCTGAACTACCAAACCTCGATAACCTTTCAGCATACTCGTATTCGTCATATCCCGGAACCTCGCCCTGGCTTGTATTATAATCAATATCATAGTTTTCGTCAACACTGTTTTGCCCGCTAATGTAGTTTTCTGTTTTATCATTGGTAGTTTCATTGTTAAAACCATCAATATCAGGCGAGTAGTAAATGTCGTCAATATACGAGTAGTTTTGTATTGCACACGATGATAAAAATATAACCCCTGCTACAAAGGTTGATAGTATATAAATTGAATTTTTCATAACAGTATATTTTGGTTTCTGATTTTAAAATTAATGATTTACTTTGCAGCAAATATTAAACGTAAATATAGTTTACAAATTTTATACCAACTAAATAATATGGGAAGCTTTTTAACATCAAGGGACGAAAATTATTCGCAATGGTACAACGAACTTGTAGTAAAAGCCGATTTAGCTGAAAATTCGGCTGTTCGTGGTTGTATGGTTATAAAACCTTACGGTTATGCAATATGGGAAAAAATGCAAGCTGCACTCGATGCAATGTTTAAAGAAACAGGCCATGTTAATGCTTATTTTCCACTTTTTATTCCCAAATCGTTCTTTAGTAAAGAGGCATCGCATGTCGAGGGTTTTGCAAAAGAGTGCGCTGTTGTTACACATTACAGGTTAAAAAACCGTGCCGATGGCAAAGGAATCGAGGTTGATGAAACAGCAAAACTTGAAGAAGAGCTAATTGTAAGGCCAACATCGGAAACTATTATTTGGAATACATATAAAAACTGGATACAAAGTTATCGCGACCTTCCCATTTTATGTAACCAATGGGCAAATGTTGTACGTTGGGAAATGCGTACGCGTTTATTTTTACGTACTGCCGAATTCCTTTGGCAGGAAGGGCATACAGCACATGCTACAAAAGAAGAGGCTATTGAAGAAACAGTGAAAATGATTAATGTTTATGCCAATTTTGCCGAAAACTTTATGGCTGTACCGGTTATTAAAGGGCTTAAAAGCGAAAACGAACGTTTTGCCGGGGCTCTCGATACCTACTGTATCGAAGCATTAATGCAAGATGGTAAAGCATTACAAGCTGGTACGTCGCATTTTTTAGGCCAAAACTTTGCCAAAGCTTTCGATGTTAAGTTTTTAAACAGCGACAGTAAACTCGAGTATGTTTGGGCTACATCATGGGGCGTTTCAACAAGGCTTATGGGTGCTTTGGTAATGGCTCATTCCGACGATAAAGGCTTGGTTTTGCCCCCTAAACTTGCACCATATCAGGTTGTAATTGTGCCAATTTATAAAGGTAACGACCAATACGAAACTGTACGCGCCGCCGGTAATAAAATAATGGCCGAGCTTAAAGCTGCCGGTATATCGGTTAAGTTTGACGATAGCGACAAACAAAAACCAGGTTGGAAATTTGCCGAGTACGAGCTTAAAGGGGTTCCGGTGCGTATTGCAATTGGTGCCCGCGATATTGAAAACGGTACTGTTGAAATTGCGCGCCGCGATACACTCGAAAAACAAACTTACAACCAACAAGGCATTGCCGATACTATTAAAAATCTGTTAAACGATATACAATTAAACATTTATAATAAAGCACTTAAATATCGCAACGAACACATTTTTGTAGCTAATACATACGACGAGTTTAAAGACATTCTTGAAAACAAAGGTGGTTTTGTATCGGCACATTGGGATGGTACTACCGAAACCGAAGTTAGGATAAAAGAGGAAACTAAAGCAACTATACGATGCATTCCATTAGACAGTGTGCCCGAAGATGGTAAATGTATATTAACAGGTAAACCATCGAAACAAAGAGTATTATTTGCCCGTTCGTATTAATTAAGGGCTATAAAAATTTATGTAATGTCAATAATTATTAAAAACCAGGAACAAATTGATGGTATAAGGTTAAGCAGCAAATTAGCTGCTAAAACATTAAAAATTGTTGAACCTTATATTAAACCGGGTGTTACAACAGCATTTATCGATAAAATTATACACGAGTTTATTTTAGATAATGGTGCTGTGCCGGCACCTTTAAACTATAATGGTTTTCCAAAGTCATGTTGTATATCAAAAAACGATGTTATTTGCCACGGAATACCCGCCGATAATGAGTTTTTAACTGATGGCGATATTTTTAATATCGATGTTACAACAATTTTAAACGGTTATTATGGCGATACAAGCAAAATGTTTTGGTTAGGCGAAATATCGGCTGGGGCATCGGAATTAATTAAAACCGCTAAACATTGTTTAGACTTAGGTATAAGGCAGGTATATCCTAAAAATGTATTTGGTAATATTGGTTACAATATTGGCCGTTATGCTCAGGCAAAAGGTTACAGTGTTGTTTACGAGTTTTGTGGACATGGCGTTGGTATAAATTTTCACGAAGACCCACAGGTTGACCATATTGCCCGCAAAAATACAGGGCCTTTAATTAAACCAGGTATGATTTTTACTATTGAACCAATGATTAATGAAGGCAAACCACGAGTTATTATTGATAAAAATGATGGTTGGACAGCACGTACTATCGATGGAAAACTGTCGGCTCAATTTGAACATACTATATTAGTAACTCAAACCGGGCACGAGGTACTAACCGATATTGACAACGAATATGTTGTGTCTTAACGCTTTGGTTCTTTCATTATTTTCCATAATTTATTTCCCATTAAGCGCGATAATTGCTTAATTTCATTTTCATCAACTTTAGTAATTTTTCGGTCAAATAAAACTATTTCGCCGTTCGAAATTACATGTTGTACATGCCGGCTGTCGATACCATGTATAAAATGTGCTAAAAAATTAGTCTCGTTAAAATCGGTAACAGGGTTATAGTCAAGTACTACTAAATTATTCGACGAGTCGCCTTTAAAATTGTTTAGTTTAATGTAATTGTGTATTTGCCTAAAACGCTGGTAAATTGTTTCGGGGTCAATTGCATCGTACATTTGGGCATTAAAATAAGTTACTTTAGCAGCCCTTAACATATCGCTGTGTAGCCCGTCGGTACCAAGCATTATGTTTTTGCCCAACATACCCGAGTTAAATTGGCCACTGCTTTTATTTAAATTACTCTCGGTGTTTTGTACAACATGTACATTGCTTTTGCTAATAAGTTCACGTTCGTGAGTGTTTAAGTAAAGGCAATGTACAAAAACCGAGGCCGGGAGTTCTAAAATACCAAAATCGTTAAAACGTTCAATTACACGTTTGTCATAAATGTCGTAACAGCTTTCTTGGTCGTAAATATCTTCGGCAACATGTACATGTACTCCTGTTTTATGTTTGCGGGCAAGGTTGGTGGCACTTTGCAGGGTTTTATTTGTTAAGGTAAACGATGCATGTAAACCTACTAACCCTTGATTGCCATTAGATAAATAGTTATCGGTTTCATTAAGTGCTTTTTTTGCAATATTAACACCATCGCGGTCCGATATTTCGAAACATAATAAATGGCTTATACCAACATCGTCAAAAGCTTTTGCAATAGTTTCGAGCGAGTTTTCGACCATAAACGGGCTTGCATGGTGGTCGATAACAAAGGTAACGCCATTTTTTGCACATTCAATTGCTGTAACATATGCGCTTGCTTTAATAATATCTAAGTCGAGCGATTTATCGAGGTTCCACCAAATGTATTTTAATATTTCGTAATAATTGTCGGGGTTTTTATATGGTGCGGGCATTCCTGTCGATAAAGCTGAATATACATGATGGTGCGCACAACCAAACGATTTTGTTACGTATTTTCCTTTACAATCAATAATGTTTTGTGGCGGTGTATTCGAGGGTATTTTGTCAAAAAACGAAATATTTGCCAACGCACCTTTGCTTATCCCTATGTTGACAGTTTTAAATTCAAATGTCAGCCAATCAATAAATATTGCATCTTTTAAAAATATCATAACCTTAGTTTTTCTAATAAATTTATGCAAAAAAAACTATGGTTAAAAATTTTTATTCGGTAGGTGGTGTTTTTAACCCAAATTCAAATACATTTTTAAAAGTAAAATCAACAAGCTAACTTTGGTTACGCAGCAGTAAAGCTTTTGTATAATATACTAATTGATAAATTATCAGCCAATTATGTATTTTGTTAGATGGATTTGAGCGATTTGCTTAATCGATTTAGACTCAAATTGAGCGATTAGCTCAATCGATTTATATTTTGTAAGTATTATACTACACTTGGTTAGTGAAATACAACAAACTATACATGGGGGTTATTCATAAGTAAAACGTTTATTTGCTAAGTTTTACCCGCTTAACTTAGTTAAGTCTTAAAGTATGCTTTTGCTTTGCATGTAGCTGTTTAATAGTTGGTTAAAACTTTGCATTATTTTGCGAAGTACTTTGTTTTGAGTATCAAAGGTGTAATTATCTATTTTTGATATTGGTAAAATTCCTGGCGAAGTTCCGCAAATAAATGCTGCGTCGTATTTATTTAGTGTTGTATAGTGAATTAAATCAATTTTTATTTCAATATCGATATTTTTAATTGCTTGTACAACATAATAGCGTGTAATACCTTGTAGTATCAAGTTTTCGGGTGCTGAGTATGCTATATTGCCTTTGATAAAGAATATATTTGAACGGCTACATTCGGTAATATGCCCGTTGCTGTTTACTAAAACAGTTTCGTATACATTGTTGTTTTTTAGTGCCATGTCGGCAATAGCCCTTG
This sequence comes from uncultured Bacteroidales bacterium, assembly GCA_964544385.1. Taxonomy (GTDB): domain Bacteria; phylum Bacteroidota; class Bacteroidia; order Bacteroidales; family SZUA-534; genus CAZJCR01. The sequence goes on along the minus strand of CAZJCR010000002.1, from coordinate 38,926 downwards.
TTTGGGAGCCTTTTACTTTTGCATTTGGGTTATCGCGTTCGGCCTGTAGTAAAATTGTTTGTACACCTTCAATATAATCAACAGGGCCGGGGTATTTGTGTGGTATAAAACCTAATATTCGTTTTGGGTTGTTTTTTTTGTCAATATCAAAAACAAAATTTAGTTCAATGTTACCATATAAAGTATTGTTTAATTTCGATAATTCGGTAATCTCGCTAAGTATAATATTTATGTTTGCACAATTGTTGTTTAATGATAAAATGCTAATTGAATTTTTTAATCGTTCAAGGTGTTTTTCGATAAATAATGGTATTCCATTTATTAGCTTAAAAACTTCGTAAATTATGGTAGTATTTTTGGTATAGTTTATATCGGCATTGCTTACCGGGGTTTTAATACCATCGATAAAATAAAAGTTGCCAGTAAATTTACTCATCGGCTGTTTGTAGTTTTAACAAGTTATCGATAATAAAATTATAATCATTATGCATTTGTTGCCATGTTTTATTTTTTGACTGCAACATGTAATTATTGCGCAATTTTGCTATTGTTTTTTTTAGGCATCGGTAATAATAATAACCGGCAATGCCCCAAAAAGGGAACGATGCAAAAACTATTAAACTTAACCACAAAGGTTTAATAATAATTAGCGATAATATTAAATAAATAATCCCAAATATGGTAAATGTAATAATTGAAAAAACAAATCTAAACGAGCTAAGGAATTGAGGGTCTTTAACATTCCGCGAAAAATATACAGGTAAATAAAAAGGTATAAAATTTAGTAGTAAACCTATAACAAAAACAGGAAATAAGGCTAATAATGCTATTAAATTTATAATTATTGGCGTTGTACTGTAATGTTTATTACTTATAACCCAATCGCGAAAATTAAGCTGTTTTATTGTGTTTTTTACCTCAAGTGCTTTTTTTGTAATATTATTGAACAAATCGATATTGGTATTTTTAAGGTTTATAATTGTATTTGAAAGTTGTTGTTTAATTTTTACTTCGTCGATATGTTTAATTTTTTGTTTAGCATTAAACTTAAGGTGGTTGGTATAAAATGTTGCAATGGTATAAATGCTGTTGTAGTTTTCGGGGTCGTTAATATTTAGCATTAAAGGTTTCATTTTTTCGCTAATTTCCTGCATTAGCAAAGCCATAGCTTTTTGTTCGTTTTGGTTATAATCGTCTTTAAAATTTGCAACAGCAAAAGGTTTACCAAACTGTATTAGTAAACGTGACCCGAAATTAATGTAATTTGAGTAATCAATTCCAACAGGAACAATTTGTGTGCCCAACTCAAAGTTGTTGCGGTATTCGGCCATAAAGGCTATTCGTGCTAAACCTTTTTTTAGTTCGCGAAGCCTTTTTTGGCCAAAGTGGCTGCCTTCGGGTAAAATGCAAAGTTTTTGTTTGTCTTGTAAAACAGCAACAGCTTGTTCAAAAACAGCATCGTTGTTCTGAAGATTTCGTATACCGTCGCGTATACGATATATGGGCAATATTTTAAAGAACCTTAATATTTTTGCTGCAAACGGGTTTTTAAAAATGTCGCTACGAGCCATAAAAACTGGCTGTCCCTTCATTGTACATAGTACTGTTAAGGCGTCCATTAAAGCATTTTGATGGTTTATTGCAAAAACTACTGGTGTGTTTTTGGGTATGTTTTCGAGTCCGGTAACTTCAACTTTTCGATAAAATGTAAGTATATAGTAATCGACATAACTACGGAGTAACCCGTGCCCTAATGAAAATTTATGTATTGGTTTTTCAGTTTTAGCGTTTGTCATAATTATTTTTTATTCGGTGTCGGGTAAAGGTTTACGTGCCCAAATGGTAGCAATTACTATACCCGAAACAATATGCCAAATGCCCCACCAAGCTGCAATTATGGCCATGGCACCAACTTCGAGTTCGGGTGGAAAAATTTTGGGGTTAAAAATAAGCACAAGTGCTAAGCCACTGTTTTGTATGCCAGTTTCGATACTAACGGTACGTCTGCTTTTGCGTGGTAATTTAAATATTGATGCAATTGAAAAACCTGTTAATAGTGCTATAAAATTATGTATCAAAACAAGTAAAAAAATGTATTTAATGTAATTTACAAAGTGGTCGATATTTTGGCTAAATGCAACAAAAATGTATCCAAAAAAGAACAAAATTGAAAATATGCGTATTGGCTTAATAATTTTTAGTGTAAAGGCCGGAAACTTTTGATTAACCAACATACCTAAAATCATTGGTATACCAAGTAATATAAGCACTGTTTGGAACATTTGTACCGGGTTAATTTCGATAGGTACAAGTAAAGGGTTTTTTGAGCTGTATAAACTACCCCAAAAAGCAAAGTTGGCAGGTGTAAATATTATTGCACCAATGGTTGACAATGCTGTTAAACTAACCGATAAAGCCACGTTACCTTTTGCTAATGCCGATATAAAATTCGAAACATTGCCACCTGGGCACGATGCAACTAATATTAAACCTAATGCAACCCCACCCGATATGTATCCGTTAAGTAAAAAAACAAATAGGAATGTAATGGCTGGAAGTAAAATAAATTGCGAAAAAAAACCAACTATTGCTGCTTTTGGCTTAATAAAAACGTTTTTAATGTTTGTAGGCTTAATTTCGAGCGCAACGCCAAACATTATAAAAAACAGTGCAAAATTTAGTATTAATAGCCCTCCTTGTGTAAAATTCAAATCTAATTTATCAAGAGCTTCTATTCCTTTAAACATCAATATTTTTATTTAGTCAATTCAAATAATTAAAATTACCACAAATGTAATTTTTAACTATTCGTATTAAGGTGGTGAAAATACTTAGTTTAAGTAATAATTGGGTTTTAAAAAACAATACCCATTATTAAACCGGCTCGGCGTATAAGTCGTAATCGTCGGCTTTTGTTATAATTGTATTAATAAATATACCTGGTTTTAATTTCGAGGTTGATTTAATAAGTACTTCATTGTCAACCTCGGGCGAATCGAATTCGGTGCGCCCAATATAATAATCGCCTTCTTTTCTGTCGATAATGGTTTTAAAAGTTTTGCCAATTTTTTTATGGTTCAACATACCCGATATTTGTTGTTGTAACAACATAATTGTATCGGCTCTTTGTTGTTTAACATCATCTGAAACATCATCGCTATAGTTTAAGAATGAGTATGTATCATCTTCGTGCGAGTATGTAAAAACACCAAGCCTGTCGAATTTTGTGTTTTCAACAAATTGTTTAAGCTCTTCAAAATCGTTTTCGGTTTCGCCCGGATGCCCGGTTAATATTGTTGTCCTTATAGCAATTCCAGGTACTTGTTCTCGAATTTTGTTAATAAGTTTGTATGTGTTTTGGCTTGTAATGTTCCGTCTCATTTTAATCAACATGTTATTGCTAATGTGCTGAAAAGCAATATCAATATATTTACAAATGTTATCGTGTTTATTAATAATTGGTAAAATATCGACCGGAAAATTTGCGGGGTAAAAATAATGAAGCCTTAACCACTCTACTCCTTTTACCGATGCAATTTTATCGGTAAGCTCGGCAAGTTTCGATGTTTTGTATAAATCGAGCCCATAATATGACAAATCCTGGGCAATAAGTATAATTTCTTTTACTCCCGATTTTACAAGCTCTCTGGTTTCGTCAACCAATTCGTCAATTGGCCTCGAAACATGTTTGCCGGTAATTAATGGTATGGCACAAAAAGAGCAGGTACGGTTGCATCCTTCTGATATTTTTAGATATGCGTAATGTTTAGGTGTAGTTATTGTGCGTGATGGTGTCGATTTTATAAATTCGGTGTTAAAATACCCGAGCATTTTATCAAGTTCAAATTTGCCAAACCATGCGTCAACTTCGGGTATTTCAACAGCAAGTTCGCTTTTATAGCGTTGCGATAAACAACCAAAAACTACAAGTTTTTCTATTTTGCCACTTTTTCGGGCTTGTGCAAAGTTTAGAATGGTGTTTATCGACTCTTCTTTTGCATCGCCAATAAAGCCACATGTATTTATTATTATGTAATTAAAATTAGTTTTTTGGCTTTCGTGCTCAACTAAATACCCGTTTAAGCTTAATTGTTTAATAAGTACTTCAGAGTCGACACGGTTTTTTGAGCAACCTAAAGTAAAAACATTAATTTTTTTTGATGTTTCTATTTGCATATAATCATTTATTCGCGAAAAGTGAATCAACAAATTCGGTACGATTAAAAACCTGGATATCTTCGATACCCTCGCCTATACCAATGTATTTAACGGGTATTTTAAACTGGTCCGAAATGCCAATTACTACACCGCCTTTTGCTGTACCATCAAGTTTAGTTAATGCAAGTGATGTAACTTCGGTGGCTTTAGTAAACTGTTTGGCTTGTTCAAAGGCGTTTTGCCCTGTTGAGCCGTCTAAAACAAGTAATACTTCGTTAGGAGCTTTTGGGCTGTGTTTTTGCATTACTTTTTTTACTTTCGATAGTTCGTTCATAAGGTTAATTTTGTTATGTAACCTACCGGCGGTGTCAATTAAAACAATGTCGGCATTGTTTTTAATTGCCGAATCAATAGTATCAAAAGCAACTGAGGCTGGGTCGGAACCCATTTTTTGTTTAATAATTGGTACATCAACTCGTTGTGCCCAAATTTCGAGTTGGTCAATAGCTGCAGCTCTAAATGTATCGGCAGCACCTATATAAACTTTTTTGCCGGCTTTTTTAAACTGGTAAGCCAGTTTACCAATAGTTGTAGTTTTTCCAACACCATTAACTCCAACAACCATAATAACATATGGCATGTTATCTATTTTATTAATCGAACTAAAATCGTCAAGTTCGTTTGTGTTGGTTTCGGTTAATAATTCAACAATTTCATCTTTTAAAATTGAGTTAAGCTCATTTGTGCTTAAATATTTGTCTTTAGCTACCCTTTTTTGGATACGCTCAATAATTTTTAAAGTAGTTTCAACACCAACATCCGATGTAATAAGTACTTCTTCAAGGTTGTCGAGTACTTCGTCGTCGACAGTAGTTTTTCCAACAACTACCCGCGATAGTTTTTTAAAAACACTTTCTTTAGTTTTTAAAAGCCCTTGGTCGAGGCTCTCTTTTTTTGTACGTGAAAAAATTCCCATGATTATTTATTTACCGGCAATTTAGAAAATAGTGTTGAAATAGGAAAGAAATGATAATAAACAAAAAAAGCCTTCCTCAATTACGAAGAAAGCTTTTTAAGTGATATCATCAATATTATTTTTTTAAAATATCTTTAACATGTTCACTGTTAACTACCTCTTGTTTAAATTGGTAAGAACCAGTTTTAGGAGATTTTACCATTCTAATAACTTTCGAAAAAGTTTTAGCATCTCCGGTTTTTAGTGTTGCAACAACCTTCTTAGCCATTTCTTAAATTATTTAATTTCTTTATGTACTGTTACTTTTTTAAGAATAGGGTTATATTTTTTTAACTCCATTCTACCTGTTGTGTTTTTTTTGTTTTTGGTAGTAATATACCTTGAAGTGCCAGGCATGCCACTTTCTTTATGTTCGGTACATTCTAAAATTACCTGAACCCTGTTGCCTTTTGATTTTTTAGCCATCTCTCCTAATTTTAGTATGTTTTAATTAAACCTTTGGCCATTGCGGTTTTCAAAGTATTGTTTAAACCATTTTTGTTGATGGTACGAATACCGGCAGCCGATACTTTTAATGTAATCCAACGGTCTTCTTCAACCAAATAAAACTTTTTGGTAAACAAGTTCGGGTTGAACTTACGTTTTGTTTTTAAGTTTGAGTGCGAAACATTGTTACCACCCATTGCTCTTTTTCCTGTAACTTGACAAATTCTTGACATCACTATATCATTTAAGTTCTTTATCCTAATTTTTCGGTGGGCAAAATACGCTATTAAAATTCAATTAAACAAATTCTTAAACAACTTTTTATATGTTAATTGTTAATTTTTTTTCAAAACTTTTTATTTATAGCTGAAAATAATTATATTATTAATTTATATAGCTATTTTTAATATATTATATATCAAATAATTATACTATGCAATTTGTTTTTGATTAAGTTTGGTTTATAATATATAAACGCAACATATTTAATGCTGCAAGGCTGGCGCGCTGTATGTTTATTAAACGTTCGTTTCCAAAGGTGAATAGCTGGCTAATGCAACCATTGGAGCCGGCAATTGATATATAAACTGTACCAACGGGTTTTTGGGCAGTTCCACCATCGGGGCCTGCTATTCCCGATACTGCCACCGAGTAATCGGTATTATATTGTTGACGTATGTTTTGAGCCATTTGTTCAACTACTTGTTTGCTCACTGCTCCATGCTTTTCAATGTCGGATGCCAATACTTTTAGATGGTTAATTTTTACATTGTTATTGTATGCTATTATCGACCCGGTGTACCATTGTGAACTTCCGGGTATACTTGTTAATAATGAGCTTATTTGGCCACCTGTACAGCTTTCGGCTGTCGATACAGTTTTATTGTGTTTTTTTAGCAGGTTGCCAACAATTTCTTCGAGTGTTTGGTCATTGTAACCAAATATATTGTTGCCCAATATGTTATTTAGTTGGTTGCTATAATTGTCGATTGTTGTTTTAATGGTTTCAAAATTATTGCCTTGCATGCCTAACCTTAATTTTATTATACCGGGCGATGGTAAATATGCCAATGATATATTTTTGGGCAAGCCTGCCTCCCATTGGCTTAATTTTTCGGCTAAATGAGCTTCGGCAATGCCAGTAACCAGTGTACTTTTATAATAGTTAAAAGGTAATTTGAATAGTTTATTTAGTAATGGTAAAACCTGTGTTTGTAGTAAATTTTTCATCTCGTGTGGCACTCCGGGCAAACTAATAAGTATTTTTCCATTGTTGTTAAACATCATTCCCGGGGCAGTGCCTTGTTTATTTTGCAATATCGTTGCGTTTTGTGGTACAAATGCCTGGCTTTTATTAAAGCTGTTCATGGTCGACCCACGTTTAATCAAAAATGCTTCAACATCGGTGTAAACCGATTGCGAGAATACTAAGGGTGTGTTAAAAAGCTCGGCAAGTGTTTTTTTTGTTATGTCGTCGTTTGTTGGGCCTAAACCGCCGGTTACAATAACTAAATCAGCTTTTTGCATCGAAATTGTAACTTGGTTAACTATATCGGTTTTGTTGTCGGCAATTGAACAAATTTGTTTTATTGTAAAACCGGCTTTAGTAAGTTCCGACGAAATGTATGATGAGTTTGTATCAATTATTTGGCCTATAAGTATTTCGTCGCCTATTGTAATAATATGGGTATTAATATTCATAAAACTAATTATTATAATAATTATCAATCCAGCTTTTATCTTTGGTGTATTTAAGGTCTTGTAATACCCCCGATTTAACCTGTATAGTAAAATTATAGCTTTGATTACGGCCAAAAGGAACAGCGTTAAGGCTTGCAGTCCAACAATGTAAATCGCGTACTAAGCCAAACCGGGTATATGAAAAATCTTTTGCTTCAAAGTCCCAACCCGATGTAAAATTAATTTTCCATTTTTTTGTAATGCTAACATTACCATTAAAGCTAAGTGTTTGTGTTTTAGTCGATTTTAATCCGGGTTTCGAATAATTGAAACTATAGTTCAGGTTTAAATCCCAAGGTATATCAAAATAATCGTATGCATAAATATTGGGGCCAGTTGGTATCGGGCTTTCAATTTCGCTTTCGGTTGTTTGGTTCTCGTCAGCAGGTTTTAAAAATGTTTTCGAATTAAAACTATAACTTGTTGATGCCGAAAACCTTGTGAACCTTATTGGTTTGCCTGTCATACGGGTTTCGAAAACGTTTATTGTACTTCCGTTGGCATTAAGGGCATAAAAGCTGCCTGCTGCCGAAAAATTAACCGATAAACCTTTAAATATTGTTGTTCGCCAGCTTATCGACAAGTCGGACCATTTTAGTGAGTCTTTTATTAAATCGTACGATGTTGATAAATTGAACGACTCGAGTAGTTTTATTTTCGTTTCGTTTTTAACAGTATCTTTTTTATTGGCAACTTTCATTTCAAGGGTATTTCCCAACGAAAAACTTATTGCCCCCGACTCCGACCCGCTTGGTATTCCGTATATGCCATTCGAAAAAGGCGAGTAAAGTTCACGCGTTTTAGGGTCGGGCAAATAGTAACCATATTTTTCGTCTTTAAAGTTGGGCTTGTAGTTAAAACTAACCGATGGTGTTATTACATGCCTTATGGCCTTAATTTTTTTCGATTTAAACAAATACATACCATACAAAGTAGAATTAAGCCCGAACCCGAACCCATAATCGTATATACGTGCAAAATGTGCCGAATCGTATGTTGCAACATTTGTGTCGTTAAGGTAACGATATGTGCCCGAAAAATACCAGCGTTCTTTATAACTTACAGTTGGTTGCATGTTAAGGTGGTTCAATAATTTTAGGTTAAGCGAAACCGTTGGCGAGTGGTTTACACCATTTTTAAAACTGCTAAGTGTTTGGTTTGTAAAAAGTATCGAGTCTTTTGTTTTAACCTTGTTTTCGAAATTACCAGTATAAGCAAAAGAAATTTTTTCGTACCAGCGGGTTTTGCCAACGGGGTTTTTACGCTGAAACGGTGTTATCGAACTCATTTGCAAAGTAAATTGTGGCAGGGTTAATGTAACCGAGCTGTCTTTTGTGTTTTGCGAATGTTTAAGGTTTATTGTGGCAATAAACGGTGTATTTGCAAAGTTTTTATTATAATATATGCTCGATGTTGTTGTGTTATCAAGATACTCTTTATCGGTTTTACTGTTATACCTGCTGTCGTTCATCGATCGGAAATTAACCGATGCAGAAAATTTTGAATTTGGCCTGGCTTTAGCATCTTGGCTATGCGACCAAACAACTCTGTACTCGTTCGATTCGTTGTAGTCGCTCAACCCTTTTTCGCTGGTTATTATTTTCGAAAAACCAAGGTCGAAACTACCACTAAATTTATAACGCATTTTATAGCTCGACCTTGCTGAAACCTGGTATGAACCTTTCGAATAAATGTCGCCGGTAAGTGCCAAATCGGCATACTCGTTAAGGGCAAAATAGTAACCGCCATTACGCAGGTTAAAACCACGTATTTGTTCATCGCCATATGTAGGCATAATAAAACCCGAGCGTTTTTCTTTTGTATTGGGAAAATATCCAAACGGAAGGCATAACGGGTAAAGGGGTATATCTTCGATTACCAAAAACGACGGGCCGGCTACAATTGCTTTATCGGGTATTACTTTACCTTTTGTAATAAAAATATAGAAATGAGGGTGCTCTAACTCGCATGTTGTATATTTACCTTTATTAAGGTTTATTGAGTTGTCGGGTGATTTTTTTGTAGTTTGGCTATGCAAATAACCTTCGTCTTGTTGGGTATAAAGCCCTTTAATATAACCTTTTTCGGTTTTTAGATTGTATGTAATAGTTTTCGATTTATACTCATCGCCATCTTGTTTAAAAATTGGTTGACCAACCGGAGCGCCCAACGAATCGGTTGTACCTTCGGCATAAATTATGTTTTGCTCCATGTCAACCTCAATATAAGCGGCTGTAAGCTCAATATTTTTATATACTATTTTTGCATCGCCAAACAAAAATACTTTTTTACCATCGAGCGAAAAAATTGTCGAATCTTTTGAATTATATTCAACTTTTGCATCAATAACTGTTGACCGGCCATTTTTTATAGTTGCCGAATCGGTACTTGTTAAAGTATCGTGGTAAAAGGCCTGGTTGTAAATTAATGGCTCGCTTATATTGTTATTTGCCGGTATAGGTTTGGTTACCGATATTGTATCAGATAAAGTATTAGCTATTGAATCGTTAATACTAAATTTATAATCAACATTTTGCGAATAAATGCTTAAACTATTGATTAAATGTAAAAATATAATTGTAACAAGGCTTTTTGTTTTCAAATCAGCTATAATATACTATTTTTGTAATTGCTTTAGTTTTTTTAAAATTGCACCAAAACTAATGAAATTTTAAAGTTTTAGTCTTATATGAAAAAAAAAATTATCATTGTTTTAATACTCCTTGCTCTTTATCCTAATTTGCAGATTGCATACGGCACAAACGATAAAAAACCCAAAATAATTGTGTTAGATGCCGGGCATGGTGGAAAAGATTCGGGGGCAATTGGTTTACTATCGAAAGAAAAAGACATTGTACTATCCATTACACTAAAAACTGGTGAATATATATTGAAAAATATGCCTAATACTAAAGTTATATATACCCGGAATACCGATGTTTTTATACCTTTAATTGAGCGGGCCGATATTGCTAACAAGAATAATGCCGATTTATTTGTGTCGATACATGCCAACAGCAATACCAATACTAAAGCTTTTGGAACCGATACTTACGTAATGGGGTTGCATAAAACCAAAAGTAATTTAGAGGTTGCGCAAAAAGAAAACTCAGTAATTGTTTTTGAAGAAGGTTACCAAACTACCTACCAGGGTTTCGACCCCAACTCGTCCGAATCGTACATAATATTCTCGCTAATGCAAAATACTTATTTAGAGCAAAGTTTAAAAGTAGCATCGTCGGTTCAGGAACAATTTCGCGAGCAAGCCAAACGTAAAGACCGTGGTGTTAAACAAGCCGGTTTTTTAGTTTTATGGACTACAACCATGCCCAGTATACTTGTCGAAACCGGTTTTATTTCGAACCCCGACGAAGAAAAATACCTTATGTCTGATCAAGGCCAAGACTATATTGCGTCGTCAATATATCGCGCAATTAAAGATTACCTGATTAGTTTACCCGACATTGACAACGATATAGATATTTACACGCAAAACACTGCCAATACTGACAGTGCAACGCTTAAAAATATTGATACCAAAAACAAAAATAATAACATTTATTTTAGGGTACAGGTAACATCAAGCTCAATAAGCCTTGGTATATCAAACCCTATTTTTAAAACCTACAATAATGTTTTTGAATATTGCGAAAATGGCATGTTCAAATATACAGTTGGTAATTGCGAGACTATTGATGATGCAAAAAAACTTCAGGAACAGCTTAAAGCCGATTTCCCAGGTGCATTTTTAGTTGCCTTTAAAAACAATGCAAAAATTCCGATACACGAAGCTTTAAATAGCAAAAACTGATTTTTGGTACATTTTTAATATATGTGTTATTATTCAAGTATAATAACAGTTTTTAAAACTAAATTGCAATATAATAAACAAAAAACATTGCTGTGAAAAAAACAACATTCGTTAAATTAGGTTTGGTAATATGTTTATCGCTGTTAGCACTATTATATGGAATAAACTTTTTAAAAGGTAAAGGTATATTCGATAACAGCCCTATATACTACATAGTTTATAACCGTATCGACGGCCTGCAAATATCGAACCCGGTTCTTATTAATGGATTTAAAGTAGGCCAGGTACGCCAAATAAAATTTACCGATGATAAAAACGGCAAGTTAATTGTTGAAATAGCACTAAACAACGATTACAAATTACCCCAAAAAACCATAGCCCGCATATTTAGCAGCGACCTTATGGGAACAAAAGCTATCGACCTGATAATGTCAGATGAGAAACTAAACCATAATGTTGGCGATACATTAATACCCGATTTTGAAGGAAGCCTACAGGAAATGGTGAGTTTACAAATGCTACCACTTAAAAACAAAGCCGAAAACCTGATGAAAGAGATGGAAGAGGCAATTGAAATTGTTAAATATATTTTTAACGACGAAACTACAAATAACATATCCGAAACTTTTAAAAATATCAGGAACACAATTGAACATCTCGAAAACAGCACATCAAACCTCGATTCGATAGTTGAAGGTGGTAAAAGCCGTATCGAAAACATTATTTTTTATGTTGAATCGATAACAAATAACCTGAATAACAATAATAAAGCAATTGCATCGGCAATAAACAATGTAAACATAATTACCGACCAGGTAGCTAAAGCCAATATTTACAATACAATATCAAAAACCGATTCGGTAATGGGGCAACTCCATAATATTGTTAGTTTAATTGAACAAGGACAAGGCGTAATAGGGCAACTATTAAAAAACGATACATTGTACTATAGCTTAGTCGATGTATCGTACAACCTTAACCGCTTAGCCCAGGATATTCGTAATAACCCAAAACGCTACATACATTTTTCGGCAGTTGATTTAGGTAAAACTGTTATTGTTGATAGCTACGATGAGAAAGGCAAAAAAGAAAAAGTTTTGTTTTTTATACAAATTAACGAGTCTGACGAACCAATACCTCTTATTCCCGAAAATTTTAAAGGTTACAAAAATATTAACGAAGTATCGGTTGATGGAAAATTTAAATATTTTTACGGACAACGCAACAATTTGCCAAAAGCACGAAAACTATTACTCGAAATTCAACCCGATTTTAACAATGCTTTTATTGTTGAATTTAGTGAAGGAAAATATATAAAAGTAAATTAACAATGTATTTAACAATATTACACAAATTAACTAATTTAGGTTAGCCCTATTACTATCAATCAAATCAAGTGTTTACAAAAAAGCAATAATACTATTTGCTTGAATATCAATAAAATAGTTACATGTTTGGTTAATATGTTATAATTTACTGAAAACGAGTGAATAAGTAAAAAAATGAAAAAACAATAGAAAAATAATTTTTTTTTCACCTTTTTTTTCACAAAATTGCTTCACGATTTAAGGGAACACAAAAAAAAAATTTAACCGCAATGAATAAAGATTACCAACAAGTTTGGACTAATTGTTTACGTGTAATAAAAGATAATGTACCAGCAATAAGTTTCAGAACTTGGTTTGAGCCAATAGTACCGCTAAAAGTTGATAAAAATGTATTAACAATACAGGTGCCAAGCCCGTTTTTTTACGAATACCTTGAAGAACAATACATTGATATTTTACGCCGTACCCTACGCACCGAGTTAGGCACCGACGCCAAACTTGAATATAGCGTGGTAATGGAAAACAACGTTTACTCAAACTCGAACCCATATACAGTTAAATTACCAACTAACGACCGCAAAGATTTAAAAAATAAACCCTTGTCGTTACCCTACGATGAACAAAAAAGCATAAAAAACCCATTTGTAATACCAGGCATTCAAAAATTACATGTCGACCCTCAGTTAAATTCAATGTACAGCTTCAATAACTTTGTTGAAGGCGAATGTAACCGTTTAGCACGGTCGGCAAGTTATGCAGTTGCTACCAACCCCGGTAAAACAGCTTTTAACCCTTTGTTTTTATACGGAAATTCGGGTTTGGGCAAAACTCATTTAGCGCAAGCAATTGGTATCGAGGTTAAAGAAAAATATCCTGACAAAGTTGTTCTTTATGTTAACGGGAATAAGTTCCACACCCAATATGTAGAGTCGATTCTTAACAACAACCGTAACGATTTTGTACACTTTTATCAAATGATTGATGTGTTGATAATTGACGACGTACACGATTTTGCAGGTAAAGAAAAAACACAAGAGGTATTTTTCCAGATATTCAACCATTTACACCAAAACAGTAAACAAATAGTATTAGTAAGCGATAAATCGCCGGTTGACCTCCAAGGGCTTGAGCCGCGCCTGTTATCGCGTTTTAAATGGGGTTTATCGGCCGATTTACAATCGCCCGATTTTGAAACCCGCGTATCAATACTAAAACAAAAAGTATATCACGATGGGTTAAACCTTCCGGCCGAAGTTGTCGAATACATTGCTTCGCATATTACTTCGAATATTCGCGAGCTTGAGGGCGCGTTAGTTTCACTTTTAGCACAATCAACACTTAACCGTAAAGATATTACTCTTGATTTAGCACGTAAAATGATTGATCGTTTGGTTAAAAATACTAAACGAGAACTGTCAATTGATTTTATTCAAAAAATGGTATGCGATTACTTTAATATGCCTGTTGATGTACTAAGTTCAAAAACTCGTAAACGCGAGATTGTTCAGGCACGCCAAATTGCCATGTATTTTGCAAAAAACCTTACTAAATCGTCGCTAGCAACAATAGGTTCGCAAATTGGTGGTAAAGACCACGCAACTGTTTTACATGCCTGTAAAACAGTTAACAATTTAATTGAAACCGATAAGCGGTTCGGAATTTTTATTGATGAAATTGAGAAAAAATTGAAAATTTAATAGCATATTTTAAGTGCCGCTAATTTTTAGCGGCATTTTTTTTAATATAGTTTACTGATACACATTTTTGCGTTTTACTTTTTTAAACAATATCCCCCGCCCCTTAGTCTTCATGCTTATTCGATATTTTTTTGACAAACTTTTTTTTATTATTTGTTAAAATATACTCTAATCCCAAAACCATTGCTATAATAAGTATTACAAAGCCCATAAATTACCCCCCTCTTTAAATATTTAAGTATATTAAGTGTTATTTGTTTTATAGTAATATCAATAATTTAAAAAAAACGTTAATTGAATAACTATAAACAAAAATATATTTATAATAGCCTAAATAAAAGCAAATTAAGTTTTATAAATTTTAGTTTTAGTATTTTTAAAAGCTTAATTCGAAAATTAAAAAGGCTTAATTATACTTAATTGAACTTAATACCATAGCTTAAAAATGCTTAATAAAATTGAGTTAATTATAAATTATTATATAGATTTGCATAAAACAAAAAACCATGGCCGGACCATTTACTTTTATTTGTAACCCAATGTTATCGCTACTTACGATATCGGGACAAATAATACCCGGCATCGAAAAAACAATTGTATTATTTTTCGATTCGGATACAAATGAAATAAAATGTAAAAGCCTTATAAACCCTGGTATAAACAACAATATCGAAGATATTAAAATTACCCGGTACGATGTTGTTGAAAAATTTCGCAAACAAAAAAGTGGAGTAAATTGGCAAAGTGCTTCAACATTACCATTTGAGAGTATTCAAACTAATAAACACCAGTTAAATATTTTCGACGAACTCGACAATATTGTACTTTGCATTGGTTTTACCAATAATACCGATAATTATACCGATTGGTTATTTTTATACCTTAGCAATAAAAGTGGAAATTTAGGCATAACAACAACTTCAACAATATCAACAACCGATAAAAACA
The DNA here is from genome assembly GCA_964544385.1 of uncultured Bacteroidales bacterium. Lineage (GTDB taxonomy): Bacteria > Bacteroidota > Bacteroidia > Bacteroidales > SZUA-534 > CAZJCR01. Next base: position 23,782 of record CAZJCR010000002.1, on the reverse strand, counting down.
TAATTGGAGCATTAACTTATAATACGCTAAACTTATTTTTAAGTCAAAATAAACACAATAGCAATAGTTTAATGCGGCTAAACAACCAAATGCAACATTTATATAACGAGAATGATATGCTTAAAAAACAAGTAAGCGAATTAAAAAACAGCATATCAAATAATTACATTACCAAAGCAACCGAAATTGTAAATTCATTTTCGAATAAGTATTTACTTAAAATTGAATTTAGCACCGATGCTATCGAAAAAATAGGCCTTTACCGTGGTTCTATACAAATACTTGAAAAAGCAATAAACCAAGCTGTCGAAATAGCTATAAATACAAACTATGGTTTACCCGGAAAAGCAGTTAAAATAAATGGCTGGGCAATAAAACTCGACAACTTAAATGCAATAACTAATAATACCGATGATAATAATACACCAAACATTAATCAACGTTATTACCGTACATTAAAATTGCTCGACAAGCTTGAAAACGCTGCACTAAAAGTTGCACGAAACGACTTAAAACTTACCGGCGAAAACGTTGGTAACGCATGCGAGCAGCCAATAACTGCACCAGCTATAACCGATGCTTTAAAAAACCATCATAAAAAAGTACAAAGCCTTATGGAACAGTTTCCTGAACGTTGGAAAACTATACGTACAAGTTTTAAACCGGTACTCAATATTATCGAAAACGCTAATGTTGGCTAATTGCGCACTAAAATTTTATAACTGTGTAAACTATTACCATTAGCTATACTTAAAAAATATGCCCCATTTACTAAACCCGAAGTTGGTATACTTAATAGCACGTTTTTATCGTAAAAACTATTATCGTAAAAAACTTTGCCAAGTATATTATATAGCTTAACCGACATTTGTGTTTGATTATAAAACTTAAGTTCAACATTAAGTAAATTGGTTGCCGGGTTGGGATACATTTTTACGCTAAGCAAACTGTCGGGTTGTAACATACTGTATTTATACAATTTCACACTATCGGTTACATTTTGTTCACCAGCATAAATACCACCTATAAAACCTATAAAGGCTATTATTAGTAATGTTTTTGTAAATATTATTCTTATCATAATTCAATTTTTTATTGATAGTTATTTTGAGTAAAACCAGTATTGAATTGTTACTTTACTAATGTTTAATACATTATACAAACTTTTTTTTTAAAAATAGAACAGGCATTATTAACCTGTTCTATAAATACATAACAATTTTTTTAACTTACTTACATTCGACAAAACAAAAATACTCCACAATTGAACTTAAAATAGTTAACAAGCGGTTAAAAACTGTTAACAATAGGTTAAAATATGTTAAAGCCATTTATCTTTTTATAATTTTGACGACAATAAACATACAAATTAATAAATAGCTAAAAACCAGCTTTATTTAAACAAATAAAGTATGAATACTTAAATACAACATAAAATACCCGAGTAGAGAATGCTTACAAAAACACATATGAACCGAGCTTGCGAGCTAAGCGCAGCTATAATTAATTTAGATGTTAGCCCTATAAACCGGGGCGCAAGCTATCTAACTTTGACTTTAAAACTATTTGCCAATGAAAAAGCAAAACTTTAACAGTATAATTGCCTTAATGGGTATTTCGCTTATCGGTATTATTGCAATGCAGTTAATTTGGATGATGAATGCCATTAATATTAAAGAAGACCAGTTTGACCAAATGGTAAATAGAGCAATAATTAGAGCAGCATACCGAATTGAACGTAACCAGAATGCTTTTTTTATATCGAGTATGTATAAAGGCGACAGAAACAAACAAAATAATACAATTAAACAAGTTCAACCTAAAATTGATAAACAAATAAAAAACGGTATCGAAACAATAACCTATGGGTTTGATACAACAATTTACGATGGCAATTTAACTCAAAGTTTACATACATATTCAAGTTACTCGCGCGCAAATGTAAACGAAAACGCCGAGAATTTTGAACAAATAAAATCGCAATTTGGCGATATAATGCAGCAAATGGCCTTTGAATTAACCATACGCGATTTGCCAATTGAAGAACGCTTAAGCCAGTCGGTAATAAAACCTACGGTTGAGTACGAATTAAAGTTAAATGGTGTGCCTTTGTCGTTTGAGTATGCAATAGCCGACCACGGAGGACAAATATTCCAAAAGCTGTCAACAGCAGGGTTTAATATCCGTAAAGCTAAAAATGTATACAAAACAACACTTTTTCCGAACGATATTATCGACGAACGCGAACAATTATTTTTGTATTTTCCCGATAAGGCATCATACATATACAGTTCAATGATATGGCAAATATCAGGTTCACTATTGTTTACAATAATTGTTTTAATTACGTTTTTTTATACTTTAAAAATAATTATGAACCAAAAACGCGTGTCCGAAATTAAAACCGATTTTATTAATAACATGACACACGAGTTTAAAACACCAATTGCAACTATATCGTTAGCAGCCGATAGCATAACGAACCCGCTCATATTAAACGACAACCAAAAAGTTTTAAGGTTTACTAACATAATAAAAGAAGAAAACAGGCGAATGAACCGCCAGGTTGAAAGCGTATTACAAATGGCTCTTATCGATAAAAAAGAGTTTAATTTAAATCTCCAAGACTGTAACTTACACCCTATTATCGAAAAAGCAGTTAACAATATTACTATCCAAATTGAGCAAAAACAGGGAACAATAAAAACTGAACTATTAGCACATAACGATATTGTAAGGATTGATAAAAACCATATCGAAAATGTAATATTTAATTTAATCGACAATGCAAATAAATATTCATTAAACGCCCCACCCGAAATAACTGTATCGACACATAAAACCGGTAACGATTTATACATATCGGTTTCGGACAAGGGAATTGGCATGGACAAAGAAACCCAGGAACGGGCATTCGAAAAATTTTACCGCCATAGTACCGGAAATGTGCATACTGTTAAAGGTTTTGGAATGGGATTAAGCTATGTTAAAGCAATTGTTATGGCACATAAAGGAACTATAACTATAAAAAGCCAAAAGGGAATTGGAAGTACATTTACCATAAAATTACCCTTACGGTCAATATATTAATATTAAATTTAATAAAATGGGAACAGTATCGAAAAGTAAAATATTTATTGTTGAAGACGACCTTAATTTTGGTTCGGTAATGGTTGCTTATCTCGACATGAACGGCTACGATGTTACTTGGGTTAACGATGGTAAAACTGCTGTCGAAACATTTAATAAAGGTTTTTATGATTTATGTATACTCGACG
>CAZJCR010000002.1:0-20494 GCA_964544385.1 uncultured Bacteroidales bacterium | reverse complement strand
CATGTCGACGGTTTTACCATTGCCGCCGAAATAAAACGCATAAAACCTGCAATACCAATAGTTTTTTTAACTGCTAAAACCCTTAAAGAAGACGTTGTTAAAGGATTTAAACTTGGTGCCGACGATTATATCACAAAACCGTTCGACTCTGATGTTTTAATATATAAAATAAAAGCAATTTTAAACCGCAACCAGTTTGCCCCTTCAATAAACGGCGATACCGAAACCCTTGAAATAGGAAATTTTACTTTCGATTTTAAAAAACGAGTACTAAAAAACAACTCCGACGAATTTAAATTATCGCCTAAAGAATCGGAATTATTAAAACAACTTATAATTAACAAAAATAATGTTTTAGACCGCGACTATACCCTTGAAAAAATATGGGGCGAACGAGGTTATTTTACGGCTCGCAGTATGGATGTTTATATTACTAAACTACGTAAATACTTAAAATCGGACTCAAAACTCGAAATTATTAACATACATGGTAGCGGATATATTTTAAAAGAGAATATGTAACACCAACTGCTTAATAACACAACACTTTAACCTAATTTGAGCGGTTATAACTAAGTTAACAAGAGCTTTAAGCAGTTATATCCCTTATTTAGAGTTTGTTGTGTTTCAATAACCAAGTGTAGTGAAATACTTACAAAATATAAATCGATTGAGCGAATAGCTCAATTTGGGTTTAAGTTTATTAAAAAAATGGTAATTTTGAAAACAGTCAATAATTTATAAATTAAACTTTTAAAAATAAATGTCAAAACAGTTCGAAATAAAAATACCTGTAACCCAATATAATTCAATTGACGAGTTACCCGATGCTTTAAAAAACCTTGCAATATTAGCTATTGATGCAAAAGAAACAGCATATGCCCCGTATTCGAATTTTAAAGTTGGTGCTGCCGTATTATTACAAAATGGAGCAATTATAACCGGCAATAACCAGGAGAATGCTGCTTACCCATCGGGCTTATGTGCCGAACGTGTGGCAATGTTTTATGCCAATGCACAGTACCCTAATACTCCGGTTGTTGCTATTGCTGTATGCGGGGCAAATTCGGGCGGTATTTTACCCAACCCGGTTTCGCCGTGTGGTAGTTGCAGGCAAGTTTTAATCGAAACCGAACAACGGTTTAAATCACCTATTAAAGTATTACTTATTGGTGCCAATAAAATTAATTTAATCCAAAACAGCACATTTTTATTGCCTTTATCATTTTCGTCGGAACAACTTAACACAAATAAATAAATGTATTTTATACTTATATAAAAATAAGTACTATGCTTTATATATATTTGTAACAAAAAAAGTAAAAGCATAAAAAATAGGGCAAAACAAACATCAAATTACAAATTAAAAACAATAGGTGTAATTTAAACCTTGTTTATAAAATATGCCCGGTATGCTAATAATACTTAAATAAACAATTAATAACTTTTCCGATGAAAAGAGCAGTTACAATAAAAGACATAGCAAAAACATTAGGAGTTTCGGTATCAACAGTATCGAGGGCTTTACAAGACAAACCCGAAATATCGGAAGAGACAAAAGAGCTTGTAAGGCAGGCAGCAAAAACCATGAAATACAGGCCAAACTCGATGGCCGTTGCATTAAAAACACAAAAATCATACTCAATCGGGGTTGTTGTGCCACAAATTGTAAGTGCTTTTTATGCGTCGGTGGTAAAAGGTATCGAACAAATTGCAAATGCTCGCGGTTATCAGGTATTTGTAAGTTCATCGAACGAAGACAAAGACAAAGAGGTTAAAAATGTTTATGGATTTGTTGACCACCGCGTTGACGGTATGATTGTTTCATTATCAAAAGCGTCTGACAGTTTTCAACATATACGTTATATCGAAGACCAGGACATTCCTTTAGTTTTGTTCGACCGTACATCAAAAGAAATAAACGTGCCTAAAGTTGTTGCAAACGACGCCGATGCAGCATATATGGCGGTTTCGCATTTAATTGACAAAAATTCAAAACGGGTTGCACTTATTACAGGCCCCGAGCATATGCTTATTGGGCGCAATCGCTTACGCGGATACAAAGCTGCCTTAACTAACCATAATTTTAATATCGATAACGACTTAATTGTAAGGTGCAATTTAACTGTTGAAGATGCTAAAATGGCAACACTAAAACTTTTAGAACTTGAAAACGCCCCCGATGCTATTTTTGGTATTAACGACGAAGTTGCAATTGGGGCACTTATGGCTATTAAAGAAAAAGGTCTTAAAATTCCTCAAGATGTTGCTGTTGTTGGTTTTTCAAACAGTCAACGATCACGATATATTGAGCCATCGCTTACAACTATGGACCAAAACCCTGTTAAAATTGGAACATTGGCAGCAAAACTTTTATTCGACCAAATAGGCGGTAAATCAGAATTTGGCGAAACTAAAGAGATTATTGTTCCGGCCGACCTTATTGTTAGGGCATCATCGAGTCGTTAATTTTATTATCGATAACGGTTAAAATATGTTAGGCCCTTTGTTTTTAAAGGGCCTATACAATTAATGATTTCAGTACTTAAAACAAGTTAATAAATTTGAGTTATAATAATTCAAATTTTATCTTTAAACTATACTCTTTATTAAGTGTAACACTGTCGCTGTTAATTTTAAGCTGCGCAAATTTTTTCGACACATAATCGCCTAATTTAATGTTACTTGCACTGTAATCAATTAGCTTAATTGTGTTGTTATCGGTAAACACAATTTTAATTACAACATCGCCTTCAATTTTTTCACTTTTAGCCGACAATGGGTATTTTAACTCGCTTAAAATTTGGGTTTTAACACTTAAAGGCAAAGTTTTTGTATTTTCGGGAACCGATGTGGCTAATAATTGTACCGATGTAAAAATAACGCCACACAATACTGCAAAAAATTTTGTTTTCATATCAATAAAGCTTTTAAAATTAAGTAATCTTGTTTTTAATTAATTTGTTAACTGGCTTTTTGACGGAGAGCTATATTGTTAGTTACAAAAAAAATGCAAATTTTATATTAATTCTATTTTTTTTACAGTACATAATGCGGGTAATTAACTTATTATTAGTGTTTTAGACTTTAATAAACTTAAACGGAATATTTATAATTTTTTCAAATATAGTACCATCGGTTTTACATTCATCATCGTCGTACTTCCAAACAATATTAATGTTTTTCCCCGATTGTTTAGCAACCTCGAGTAACCTTAGCATCTTTAACAGCATACGGTTCGATGCCGAGTTAAAGTAATATATTTGGACAGTGAAGTTAATTTTATGGTCAATTTTATCAATATTTTCACGTATCCATTTAAATATTGGTTCATAAGCAAGTTGGGGGTCTTCGTGAAACGAGTTGCCTTTTATTAGGTATTGTTCGCTACGTGGGTCAAAACAAATATATGGAAGTGTTTTTTCGGCTTCGATAATTAAGGTTTCCATTATATTAATTGTTAAAACAGATAACAATTTAATATAAATTATAGACATTTAAAAATATTTATTCAAACTAAAATATCTATATCGTATTAATTATGTATTTAAAACTATTGCTTTTAACAATAGTTACTTGATAAATACCAAGCTTTGTTTAATAATTATTGATATAAAAAACTACTTACATTTGTTTTTTTACATACGTTCAGGCACATTAATACCTAACAGCAACATTCCGTTTTTAATAATATTTGCAACATTGTACGACAATAGTAGTCTGAACATTTGTATGTTAGTATCAGTTTCTTTAATTACCTGGTGTTCGTGATAAAACTGGTTATACTCTTTGGCCAGGTCGTACATATAATTTGCAATAATTGCAGGGCTCATATTTAACCCGGCTTCGTTAATAATATCTTTAAAATTGGCCAACATTTTAATTAAATCGATCTCTTTGTCCGATATTTTAGTATCTATACCAACGTTATTATTAAGTTCAATACCAAGTTCGTTTGCTTTGCGTAGTACCGATTTTATTCGGGCATGTGTGTATTGAATAAAAGGACCTGTATTACCATTAAAATCAATTGATTCGGCGGGGTTAAACACCATTGTTTTTTTTGGGTCGACTTTAAGAATAAAGTATTTTAAGGCTCCCAAACCAACAATATTATAAATATTATCAGCTTCTGATTGGCTAAAACCATCGAGTTTGCCAAGTTCAATGCTAGTTTGGCGTGCGGTGGATATCATTTCGTCAATTAAATCATCGGCATCAACAACAGTTCCTTCGCGCGATTTCATTTTACCACATGGCAACTCAACCATTCCATACGATAAGTGTGAAATGTTATTTGCCCATGAGTAACCAAGTTTTGATAGTATTAGTTTAAGTACCTGAAAATGATAATTTTGTTCGTTACCAACAACATAAATATGACTATCGAGTTCAAATTCGTCAAAACGCTGTACAGCTGTACCTAAATCCTGGGTCATATATACCGATGTACCATCGCTGCGTAGTAATAGTTTTTGGTCGAGCCCGTCGTTAGTTAAATCGGCCCAAACCGAACCATCATCTTTTTTAAATAATACGCCCGATAATAAACCTTCATTAACAATAGTTTTACCTAATTTATAGGTCTGGCTTTCGTAATAAACTTTATCAAAATCAACCCCAAGTGCTTTGTAAGTTATATCAAAACCGCTATAAACCCAATTATTCATTTTTGCCCATTGGTTGTAAACAGTTTCATCACCTTTCTCCCATTTACGAAGCATTTCGCGTGCCTCGTTAATAATGGGGGCATTTTCTTTTGCTTCATCTTCGGTTTGTCCCTGCAATATAAGTTCAGCAATTTGTTTTTTATATTCTTGGTCAAATTTTACATAGTAATCGCCAACTAATTTATCGCCTTTTATATTGGCTTGCTCGGGGGTTATTTGGTTACCCCATTTTTGCCAGGCTAACATTGATTTACAAATATGTATTCCACGGTCGTTAACTAAGTTTACTTTATAAACTTTGTGCCCGTTGGCTTTTAGTATTTGTGCTACCGAATAGCCTAATAAATTATTGCGTATGTGCCCTAAATGCAATGGTTTGTTAGTATTTGGCGACGAATATTCAACCATTATACTTTTACCAGTACTATTGGGTGTTTTAAAACCAAAATTTTTATTAGTGGTTATTTGTTTAAATGTATCGAGCCAATAATTTATCGAAAGCTTTATATTTAAAAAGCCTTTAACAACGTTAAACGATTCAATACTATTATTAATATTTGCTAAATATTGTCCAATTTCAGTTGCAGTATTTTCGGGCGACTTTTTACTAATTTTAAGAAAAGGAAAAACAACTAAAGTATAATCGCCCGTAAACTCTTTTCGGGTTTGTTGTAATTGTACTATTTCTTTATCGATGTTTGTTTTATATATAGAGCAAATCGACTCAATAATCTGGTTTTGTAATATATCTGCTATATCCATAAATTATAAAATTTTAGGCCACAAACCTACATGATTTTTGCTTAAGTAGCAAACATCATAAAAGTTACAATGTTACTATTATTGCTTTTTTTACTCGTAGTAATTTATTGCTTAAAAACTAAAACAAAAAAAACGGTAACATTTATTTGATTTATAGTGATTTAAACCAAAATTGACTTTATTAGAATTGAATAAATGGATATTTAATGTATCCTTTTAAGTTTAATTAAAATATACAACAGTTATATTTTTAAAAAGGGTATTATTATTTGAGCAATTATTTTAGTGTTGCTAATAAAGTTATTTGCAAATAAAATAGCGAATGTTACATATGTAATCCAGTGTTGTTTATTTATGTAATTTACAAATGTAATTTTTTAATCCTTTATTTATTCTATTTGCAATAGCAGGTCCTTCGTAAATAAAACCTGTGTAAACTTGTATTATCCAAGCCCCGGCGTTTATTTTATCAATAGCGTCGTTTACATTAAAAACTCCACCAACGCCTATAATTGGGAGTTTACCGTTTGTTTTTTGGGTAATATACTTAATAATATCGTTCGATTTTTGTTTTAAAGGTTCACCACTAATACCACCATTACTTATGCGGGTTAAAACGTCGGTTTTTGTTTTTAAACCATCGCGCGAAATACTTGTGTTACAAGCAATAATACCATCTATTCCGCAATTTTCGACAACATAAATAGTTTGGTCAATTTGGGCTAAGTTTAAATCGGGCGATATTTTAAGAAAAATAGGTTTATAATTAAGCCTCGATAACCTTTCGTTTGTTAATGCGCGCAAAATTGTTTCAAGTTGTTCTTGGTCTTGCAATTTTTGTAAATCGGTTACATTTGGACAACTAACGTTAACAGTTATATAATCGACATACTCATAAAGCCCCCTAAAACATGTTAAATAGTCGTTAACAGCTTCGTTATTTGGTGTAATAGTATTTTTTCCAATATTTCCGCCAACAATAATACCTTTAGGGCGTTTTTTCAACCTTTTTATAGCTTCGTCGAGCCCACAATTATTAAAGCCCATACGGTTAATAATAGCATTATCGGCAGTTAACCTGAACGACCTTGGTTTTGTGTTACCTGGTTGAGGTTTTGGGGTTATTGTACCAATTTCAACATGTCCAAAGCCTAATGAACCTAATGAGTTATATACTTCGGCATTTTTATCGAGACCAGCAGCTACACCTACTTTGTTAGGAAATTTTATGCCACACATAAAAGTTTCCATTTGTAAACTACTCCTGTTGTTTATTAAATTTAGTATATAGTTTATGCCTAAAAGCTGAATTGCTTTTAAAAATAAAAAAACTAATTTATGGATAGTTTCAGGGTAAAAACTAAAAAAAATGGGGCGAATAATTCGTTTGTACATCTATTTTTTTTTGCAAACGTAATTGATTTTTGAAAAATGTACAAGATAATATGAAAATAAGAAGTCGAATTATTATATATGCTTTATTATTAGATTATTAACATTAACTATTATAGTACTTGTATTTTATTATTACGATGGTTTGTAAATATTAAAAGTTCCGTCGGTATAAAAAATCGCAATTCTTTCTACTTTTTTGTATTTGTCGATATTAATATCGGTATTTAAATTATTGTTTATTTCGTTTTTCTCTTTTTCAACATTTAGGTTATTGATATTTTGTATATCATTTGGTGGGTTGGTGTTAAATTTAGAATTTACATGTGTAAACTCGTTTGTTTTTTCTTTGTTTTCTTTTGCAGTATCGTTATTTGGGTTTATAGTATCAAAAATGGTTGGCTGGTATACCAAAGCTTTTAACATTGGTAAATTGCCGTTTATTAACCATTCAGCACTGTATTTTGGATATTTAATGAGTATTTTTTGTAAAAAGTCGAGACTTGGTTTATTACGTCCCGACAAAATATGTGAAATAGTTGATCGTTGTACACCAATATTATCGGCAAATATTGCTGCTGTAATTTTTTCGTTGGTTATTAGTTTTACCAAACGTTGCTTTATTTCATTTTCGTGTTTTTCCATACATTACAAATGTAAATAGTTTTAATAAACTGTGCAAATTACAAAAATAATTTGACAAAATTACATAAGTAAATTATGTGTTTGATTAGTATTTATGTATAGCTTAATATAAACATTGTAATATACAGAATAATAGACATATAAAGCTAATTACTAAGGTAAATATTATAGTTTTAGTTACATATGTAATAAATATATTACTATTATACTTTATGTAAACGTTGTAAAAGGCTGGTTATTCGATTATTACATGTATTAATTATTACATATTTTTTATGCAGTTTTATTTGTTATGGCCAGGTTTTATTTACAATTCTTTTTTTTGTGGTGGGCAGTATGTTTTAGTATGAACATATTATATAGTGTCCCCTATTACCAAAACATGGTTATAAGTATAATTATCTTAAAATAAATCTAATATTTATATATCGGGGGTAATAAAAATGTATTTATTAAAATCTAAACAAGTTATTATAAAGTAAAACTATGTTTAATAAGCTTAATATTAAGCTTATACAATTAAAAAATATGTATAGTATTTTTTATATATAATAGGAATTAGAACAAATAAAGCTATTTATTATGTTACTATATTTTGTTTATTAAATAAGTATTAATAATGTTATAAGCTGTTTTTGTAAGCCACTCATAACTGTGTAGTTTTGCATGTTGTAATAATGTAGGTTTTTGGCATATCGGAAAAACAGCTGTAATGTTGATATCAGAATAGTCGAAATTATCGTCAACAGCTCCAGCTAATATTACAAGTGGCTTGTTGTATTTGGCAGTAATTTTCGATAACGAGTAAGGTAACTTACCATTTAACGATTGTTTGTCGAATTTGCCTTCGCATGTAAAAACAATATCTGAGTTACTAATTGTTTTATATATATCGAGCTGTTGGGCTAAAAAATCGAAACCTTTAACAATTTTTGCATTGCAAAATGCTGTTAAACCTGCGCCAAGTCCACCGGCAGCTCCGCCTCCATTAATTTGCGATATATCAATACCTAATTGTTGTTTTACAGTTGTCGACAAATTGATTAAACCTTTATCTAAAATTTTTATCATTGGCAGTGTTGCCCCTTTTTGTTTACCATAAATATAAGCTGCACCATTTTTTCCATATAATGTGTTGTTAACATCGCAGGCTACAGTGATATTTGTTTTAAATAAACGTTTATCAATACCCGACACATCAATTTTTCGAATATTAATTAATTCTTGCCCGCCCAGCTTAATTTTACTGTTATTTGTACCCCAAAAATTAACACCTAACGCCATAGCCATTCCAACGCCTCCGTCAATAGTTGCGCTTCCGCCAATACCAATTATTATGTTTTTACAACCATAATCAAGGGCATGTTTAATAAGCTGGCCTGTACCATAAGTATTTGCAATAAGTGGATTTAGTTTATTGGTTTCAATTTTTTCGATACCACTTGCGGCTGCCATTTCAATTATAGCTGTATTATCGGGCAATATTCCAAAAAACGAATCGGTTGGCCTCATTAAAGCATCATTAACCTTTACATTTATTATTTTACCACTTTTAGCTTTAACAATGCAATAAGTAAATCCCTCTCCACCGTCTGACATCGGTATTTCAGTAATGCTAACGTTGTTACAAGCTTTTTTAATGCCAAGTGAAATAGCTTGGGCAGCTTTTAAGGCCGATAAACTGTTTTTAAGTGTACCTGTAATTACAGCAACATTCATTTATATTATTTGCTTTTTTTATGATTTGTTATCGGTATCAACAACGTTTACAAATTTTTGCTTAATATTGGTAATAGTACTAAAAACCCTTTTCCAGCTTGGCATTATATTGGGTTGGTTGGGGTTATTTAAAAACGAAACACCTGTTTGGTATATAATTCGTGATAGTTGTTCGGCAAGTTTTTCTTCGTTGTTGCAGTCAAGTGTTAAACCATTTAAAACTGCATCGCAATAGTATTTTTCAATTGCAATTAAAGCGTTTTGATAGTAAGTAGCTTTTATCGACCTTAAAATATTATCAGTAAAAACAATCCCTTCGGTAGCTAATTGCGAAATAATTGTACGTACAATGTCGGTACCCATTTTCGAAAGGCCTTTTTCAGGGTTTTCAAACGAGTCGGTTTGATGTCTGTGGTCGTATTGGTCAGCAATTTCGACTTGACATATTCTGTTAATTGGTACACTATTTAACACTTCGGCTAAAATTCCCATTTCAATTCCCCAATCGCCTGGTATTTTTATATTTTTTGCCACATCGGACCGCATGGCATTTTCGCCGGCTAATATGTATCTAAACCCTTCAATTAGGTTTATATAATTTGTTGAGCCAAAATACTGTTTTAAAGTTTGAATAAAAGGACCTATTAATAAGCGTACTATACGTCCGTTAAGTTTTTCACTGTCGGTGCGGTAATAATAGCCTTTGCAATATTTGTAGTTAAAATTTGGGTTTACTACCGGATAAACAAGCCTTGCTACCATTTCGCGGCTGTATGTAAAAATGTGGGCATCGTGCATGGCAATAACTTCCGATTTATTTGATGCAACCATATAACCCATGCATAGCCACAGGTTTTTTGCTTTACTACGTGTACCTAAATGAAAATTATGCTCGTTTAAACTAAACTCGAGTTTTTTTATGCCTGGGCCATCGTTCCATAAAACCCTATGTTGTTGTGGCAGTATCGAAAAAAAATCTTTTGCATGTTTAAACTCTGTAGCATTTGCAGCATCGAGCCCAATAACTATTTGCGATATGTATTCAATATCTTTAAGTATATTAACAATATTAGCAAGTGCAGGTTGGTTTAATTCGGTGTACAATGCCGGTATTATTAAGCCTATTGGTCTTGTTTTACTAAACTCAATAAGTTCAGTTTCAATATCTGGTAATTTACGGTTATGTAAATTATGTAACGTTGCAAAATTTGCATTTTGAAAAAAATCGCCCATGTTATTAACTTTTTTAGTTAAACATATATTGATTAATACCCAAATTGAACGATTAGCTCAATCGATTTAGATTTTATATGTATTTTACTACACTTGGTTAGTGAAATACAACAAACTATACATCGGGGTTATAACTATGTAAAGCGTTTTTTCGCATAGTTCCAACCGCTCAACTTAGGTAATAAAGTTAACTATTTTGACAGAGCCTGAAAACCAATAATCGATTTTTTAAAGCAAATTATTAAAAACTTAGTAATTAATTGCCCATAAAGTAAAATATGCCCATACAATATACCTGGTTGCTTTGCCAACTAACATGCCAAAAGCAACGTTAATAATGTTAACACGCAACAAGCCTAAAGCTAAAGCTAAAACGTCGCCAATAAACGGTGTCCAGCAAAAAAAAGCTATCCATTGTTCGTTACCTTTTATTTTTATTTTAAAGCGTTCAATTTTTTGAGGCTTTATTTTTAGATATTTATCAATTAAACTTTGTTTGCCAAAATATCCTAAAAAATACGATGTTAAACCACCTAACCAGTTACCTGCAGTGGCAAAAACTAAACACAATATAGTATTATATCCACCATAAATTGATGCCGATAAAACAGCCTCAGAACTAAAAGGAATAATTGTTGCAGCTAAAAAACTAGCCATAAACAAAGCAGCGTAACCTATACCAAACATCGACAAAAACTGTATAATATTTGGCAAAGAAATAAAAATTATTGCCGATACTCTAATATACAATTCAATTATGCTTGTATTACTGTAACATTTAATATTATTTTGCCAAAAACTAAGCATAATGGATTTATTGTCGATAATAATTGTATCGGTAGCATTAGCTATGGATAGTGTTACTGTTTCGGTTTCGTGCGGGTTAATTTTACGGAAATTTGAGTTAAAAAACGCTTTGCTTATTGGTTTATACATGGGCTTTTTCCAAGGTATCATGCCAATTATTGGATACCTGTTAGGATTGGGTTTTAAGAATATTATTGAACCAATTGACCACTGGGTTGCCCTTGCTATTTTGGCTTTCTTAGGTATAAAAATGATAATAAACTACTTCTCGAAAAACGAACAAGGAAAATGCCTTGACCCAACAAAAAAACGCGTAATAACAGCTCTTGCTATTGCTACAAGTATTGATGCTTTGGCTGTTGGTATTACTATCGATATTTTTATGGTTCCTGTTTATTGTTCGTGTATAATAATTGCTTTAATAACTTTTATTTTAAGTACAACAGCAGTTTTTTTAGGTAGCCATTTTCGCAAAACTGTCGAAAATAAACCTTTTGAACTTATTGGTGGAATAGTTTTAATTGCAATTGGTATTAAAATCGTTTTAGAACATTTACAGTTTTAGTAATCAACATTTTTTTACATTTGCACTAACTACATTAACTACTTTTAAATATATTTTATGAACAAAATTACAGTTATTATGCTATTTACAGCTTTATTGGCTGCCGGCTGCCAATCTAAAACCGAAACAACTGAGCCCGACTTTAAATTTATGCTCGAACAGTTTGCCGACATAAAAATTATGCGCTATCAGATACCTGGATTCGAAAACTTAAACCTAAAACAAAAAGAACTGATTTATTATTTAAGTGAGGCCGCTAATTGCGGTCGCGATATTTTATACGACCAGTTTTACAAACACAATTTAGCTATTCGCAAAACAAACGAAGCTATTATCGAAAGTTATAAAGGAAACCGAAATACACCCGATTTCGAAAATTTTTTAGTTTATGCTAAACGCGTTTGGTTCTCAAACGGTATACACCATCATTATAGTACCGACAAATTTTATCCCGAAATATCGGAACAATATTATATTGAACTAATTAAAAACAGCAACCAAGATATTTTACCTGTTTCCCAAAACGAAAATACTGAACAATTTGCATCACGAATTGCCTCTATTGTTTTCGATAAAAATAACGATACAAAACGCATTGTGCTCGACGATAATAAAGATATTATTGCCGAATCGGCAACTAATTTTTACCAAAACCTTACTAAAAACGAGGTTGAAGATTACTATAAAAACTTTGTACACCCCGATATTAACCGCCCTTTATCGGTTGGACTTAACAGCCAGTTAGTTAAACAAAATAACCAAATTATTGAAAATATCTATAAAATTGATGGCCTTTACGGTAAAGCTATCGAAAAAATTATTTTTTGGTTACAAAAAGCTGCACAAGTTGCCGAGAATGAACATCAAAAACAAACAATTGAACAACTTATTAATTATTATACAACTGGCAGCCTTGTAACTTGGGACGAATATAATGTTACCTGGGTACAAGACTCAGTTTCGCTTATCGATTTTGTAAACGGGTTTATTGAAGTTTATGGCGACCCAATGGGAATGAAAGCAACTTGGGAAAGTGTAGTTAATTTTAAAGACCTTGAGGCAACAAAACGTACCGAAATTATTAGCAATAACGCCCAATGGTTCGAAAACAATGCACCAATTGACCAACGTTTTAAAAAACCAGTTGTTAAAGGCGTATCGGCAAAAGTAATTACAGTTGCCCAACTTGGTGGCGACTGCTACCCATCAACGCCAATTGGTATAAACCTCCCGAACGCCGATTGGATTAGGCGCGATTTTGGTTCAAAATCGGTTACAATGGAAAATATTACTTACGCATACGAAAAAGCTTCGGAAGGAAACGGTTTTTTAGAAGAATTTGCTGCCAGTGATGACGAAATTATATTGTCGAAAAAATATGGCGCAAAAGCAGGTAACCTACACACCGATTTACACGAGTGCTTAGGGCATGGCTCGGGCCAACTTTTGCCTGGAACCAGTAGCGAGGCCTTAAAAAACTACAGCTCGGCTCTTGAAGAATCGCGAGCCGACCTTTTTGCACTTTATTATATTGGCCACCCCAAAATGGTTGAACTTGGGTTAACCGAGTCGTTCGACGTTGCAAAAGCCGAATATAATAACTACTTGCGAAACGGGCTTATGACACAATTAACTCGTGTTGAGTTTGGAAAAGATATTGAACAAGCACATATGCGTAATCGACAACTTATTTCATATTGGTGTCTTGAACATGGCAAAACCAACAATGTTGTTGAATTGGTTAAACGTAATGGTAAAACTTATGTGGTAATTAACGATTACCAAAAATTACGGTTATTGTTTGGACAATTATTGGCCGAAATACAACGTATTAAATCAGAGGGCGACTTTGAAGCTGGTAAACAACTTGTCGAAAAATATGCTGTTAAAGTTGATAAAGACCTGCACCGCGAAATACTCGATCGTTATGCAAAACTTAAACTTGCACCTTACGGCGGGTTTGTTAATCCTGTATTTAAACCAATTTACAACAACAATAAAATTATTGATGTTAAAGTTGATTATTCCGAAACATATACCGAACAAATGATGCGATACAGTAAAATGTATTCGTTTTTGTAAAAATTTTGTAACTATTATAATTAGCCTGGCCATTTGGCCGGGCTTTTTTTTTGTTAAACAAAATATAATCCGTATTAAGCAAAACGCTCAATAAATTAAACTTTGTAAGTGTTTAACTTATTTAGTAGCTATTAGTTTAAAATAAATATTATCTATAAAGATATTTATATCTTTATATATTATTTTATATTTTTGTAAATAAAACAATAAAAATGGATATAAAAACACATAAAGTATTGTCGGTTAATTTATTAAGCGGGCAAACAATAATACTTAAGCTCGAACGTAAAAACATACAGTTTATACCAGGCCAACATATTGTAGTTTCAACAACCGAGAAACTCGACTTTAGGCAATATTCAATATTTAGCAGTATTAACAATAATTATATCGAACTAATTATAAAAATTGTACAAAACGGAGTTGTTACCAATAAATTATTAAACATAAAACCAGGCCATAAGCTTTTTGTCGACGGGCCATTTGGTTCATTTACACTAAACCAACAACTAATAAAACACAACCATATAGTATTTATAGCAACAGGCACAGGTATAGCACCGTTTAACAGCATGGTTATATCGTATAAAAACTTTAATTACAGTGTAATACACGGTATAACATCAGTAAAAAATGCCGGTTACATACAAAACTTAAACTTTAAAAACTATACAATATGTACATCGAGCGACAATTCTGGACATTTTAACGGGCGAGTTACCGATTATATAAAAACAAAAAATTTTAATACCGATACTATTTTTTACTTTTGCGGCAACGGTAATATGATTTTTGATGCAATGCAAATATTAAAGCAAAAAGGTATATCGGCCAACCAAATGTTTGCCGAAGTTTTTTACTAAAAACTAAACTTAAAAAAAAATAATTGCATCAACAATAATACAAACCATTGAGCGATTCGCTCACTCGATGTAGATTTTGTGCCTAAGTAAAGCGTTTGTTCGCATAGCTATAGCCGCTCAACTTAGGTAACAATAAGTATGTATGCTTTTTTACTATTAAAAACTAAAAAAAATAACTGATGAAATATCATTTAGTAGTATTAGGTTGCCAAATGAACCTGTCGGATGCCGAACGCGTTAAAGCTGTAATTGAACAAATGGGGTTTACATATACCGACAACGAAAATGATGCACAATTACTTGGTATAATTGCATGCTCGGTAAGGCAAAAACCAATTGACAAAGTTTACTCGCGCATTTATAAATGGAATAAACAAAAAGATACAAATAATGTGATTACCTTTTTATCGGGTTGCGTTTTGCCCGACGACCGTGTAAAATTTTTAAAACTATTCGATTTTGTTTTTGAAATGAGCGAGTTAAACGACTTGCCAAACATGCTAAAAACTTATGGCATAGTTACCCCCCACTCGGTTAATAGTAATATTGATATCGATAATAACATAGTTTTGTCAAATACAATTAAAAAAACTTATAAACCGAATATTCAACTTTTAAAAGTTAATAATAAAAACATATTTCCGCAAAATACCCATATTTCCGATTTATGGAATGTAAAACCATCGTACACATCGAATTTTGAAGCCTATGTACCAATACAAAACGGTTGTAATAAGTTTTGTAGTTATTGTGCTGTACCTTATACACGTGGACGTGAAGTTTCGCGCCCGTCGGCCGAGATTATTGACGAGGTTGTTAAACTAATGCAAAACGGTTATAAATCAATTACTTTACTTGGACAAAATGTAAATTCGTATGGGCTCGATAATACTAACGAGATAAATTTTGCCCAGTTACTCGATAAAATTGGACAAAAAGCTAACGAGCTTGGTAACCCTGCCTGGGTATATTTTACATCGCCGCACCCACACGATATGACCCGCGATGTTATTGAATCAATAGCCACGCATAAGGTTTTGGCCAAGCAAATCCATTTGCCTATACAAAGTGGCGATAATGATGTACTACAGCGAATGAACCGTAAATACGATGTTGATAAATACAGGCAAAGTATAAGCTACATTAAAGAACTTATTCCGCAAGCAACAATTTTTACCGACATTATTGTTGGTTTTACTGGCGAAACCGAAGATCAATTTTTAAATACGGTTAAAATTTTCGACGAGTTTAAATATAACATGGCATACATTGCAATGTATTCGCCAAGGCCGGGTGCTAAAAGTTATGAGTGGCCCGATGATATTGCCAAAGACATTAAAAAAGAACGTTTACAACGATTATCGGACAAACTCGAAAGTGTATCGTTAGTTTACAATAATAGTTTAATAGGTAAACAAATGACTGTTTTGGTACGTGGCATTGAACGTAAAACAGGTTTTTTAACCGGCCATAACGAAGGTAAAATTGTTACTCGTATTTTGTCGTATGACAGTAGTTTAATTGGTAAATTTATTAACGTAAAAATTACCGAAGTAGCAAGTTTATCAATTACAGGTGAAATTATTTGAAAATAAGAATTGGATAATGATAATTTATTAAAATTATTGTAAATAATTATCAATACATTTTTTGCAACAAAGTTACATATTGCGAATAATGAATTATTAAAACAATATAATACTATTCGCATTATATAATATTTATTATTAACATTTTATACAATTACTTTTATTAGCCATTTTATTAGTTATAAACATGTTATTAACTTAAATATTGATACGTTAATTAACTATTATGTTATATAATTTTGTTGTTTATTAAATTGTATTGTTAAGTTTGATAAAAATATTTATTCACTAAAGCTCAAAATATTTTTAACTCATTAATAGTTTTTTGTAATGTTCGCCAAATTATATAACCATTAAGCTTTTTAGAATATAATAAGGTACTAAAGTTTTGTTTTAGCTTTTATGTATCTATATAGTTAAAAAAATTTGTATTTATCAATAAATAATTATTAAAAAATTTTAATGCTAAATTGGGTTCCTATTTAATATTTTAAACTTATTAAAACCTAAGTTGAGCTTTTGTAGTAAAGCAAACAAATACTTTACTTAGGTATAGCCCTGATATAAGTTTTGCAGCATTTTAATAAACAAGTGTAGTGAAATACTTGTAAAAGTAAATCGATTGAGCAATTGCTAAATTTTGGTATTACTCGCTAAGTAATTTTTATAACTTGGTTAAGTAAAATAATTATTTGATATAGTGTAGTTTATTATATGATTATTAGCAGTATACTTTTTAAATTAATATGTAAACATTTATTCAAAAATAGCGTATTAAGAGACAAAGCAGTAAGTTTTTTTCATAATGATTTGGTTAGTAAATAGTAAAAACCCTTTAAGCCTTAAGTTTAAAGGGTTTTTATTTTAGTATTAGAAAATACCCCCCAACATTTTATGTAAAAATTGAGCAATTTGCTCAATTTAGGTTTTATTTACCTGTAAATTAATTTAGTTTACCGGCAATTTAATTACACCTACCTATTAATTTAAAAAAAATACTAATCATTGGCAACTTTTGTAACTAATTACCGTCTATTGGTAAACACATGTAAAAATTACAATAATGTACCATAGTCCCTACAATTTAACACTTAATACCGACGAAACCGAAGGTGTTTTAACTAATAAATTTTACGATAATCTTGAGTTTTTTACCGGATATATTATAAACATCTGGAGTCAAAAGTTCGATACTATAATTAACGAGTTCGAGAGTTATATAGCATTGAACAATAATAAGCAATACTCAAAAAATGAGTATCTAATGGAGATACTTATGGCAGGTGTTTTTTTTACCAATCGAAAAAAATATTTAAGTTACGATGCTATTAACTATCGTCAAATATTTTCGAAATTATACGATTTACGTAAAAAACTCCCGAAACATAAAAGCAAAGCCGATGCAATTAGGGGTAAATTGGCTCAAAAAATACTTTTAAAAGAGCACAATATTAATATTGATATTGAACAACGGTTACGCTTTTTATTAGCCTGGCTCGATTGCTCGAAAGAGTACACACAAGAAACTGAAAGGCTTAAGCTTTGGAATTCGTTTTTATTGAAAAAAAATACTCAGTACGTTGAGCTGTTTTGGGAAAACGCGTTGTCGTTTGCCAATTGGTTTATACACGAATCGAAAATACAGCTTAGCGTTTATACAAAAGACTGGGAAACATTTATTTCAGAAACTAAAAACATTTATATAAACCGCGAGGATAATATTTTTTGCACCCGAACCGAGAACGAGTACCATTTAAATATGGTTGCAGCTCAAATAATGAACCAATCGTTACAAAAAGCATTTATTAAAACAAAACAAAAAGTATTACTTTTACCAACATGTATGGCTAAAAACATAAATTGTAAAGCTTTACAAAATAATAGTAGCTTAACATGTAACCAATGCACAACCAATTGCAATGTTAACATAATAACAAAACTGATGGCTAAAAAAGGTATTAAAACAGTTTTGATTGCACATAGCACAAATTTCTCAGAGTATCTTGTACCCTGGCAAAACCAATCGGAGACAGCATTAATTGGTGTAGCATGTGTTTTAAACCTGTTAACCGGAGGGTACGAGATGCAAAAACTTAATATACCTTCGCAATGCGTATTTTTAAATACATGTGGTTGTAAAAAACATTGGCTTAGCGGTATAAATGCCAATATAAATGTTAAACAAATTGAAAAAATACTAAAATATGGAGCAACCCGGGAACCAGTTAATAGCACTTGTTGACATTAATGACCAAATAATAGGATATGACGATAAAATGAAAGTGCATGTTGAAGGTTTACTTCACCGTGCATTTTCGGTTTTTATATTTAACAACAAAGGCCAAATGTTAATACAGCAAAGGGCACATAGTAAATATCATTCGGCTGGGCTTTGGACAAACGCTTGTTGCAGCCATTTGCGTATTAACGAGTCGATGGAACAAAGTGTTAAATTACGAATGATTGAAGAACTTGGGTTTTATTGTAATGTTAATTTTAAATTCAAATTTACATATAAAACAATGTTCGATAATAACCTTACCGAGCACGAAACCGATTATGTTTATTGTGGTATTTGGAATAAAACACCAAAATTTAACAAAAACGAAATTGAAAATGTACGTTGGGTAAATTTCAATTATTTATTATCGGAGATTAATACCGAACCACAAAAATTTACATATTGGTTTAAATACATTATGTTGAATTTTTCGAACCAACTTAAATAAGTTACTAATGTTGGTGGGGTAATCAATGTTTTTTGGGGTATTTTAGTTTAATTTGCACAAATAAAAAGTTGAACAAAAATGGACAGCAATAAATTTTTAAGCAATATAAATGCCCTTATACAAAACACGTTAATGAGCCATTTGGGTATTGTTTTTACAAAAGTTGGCAACAACTTTATTGAAGCTACAATGCCAGTAAACAATAATGTTATGAACCCATTTAAAATTGTACATGGTGGAGCTTATATGGCATTAGCCGAATCGGTTGGCAGCGCATTATCGGTAATGCTTACCGATACCGCAAAATTTGAAGTTCGCGGACTCGAAATTAATGGTAACCATGTTAAAAGTGTTTTGCAGGGAGTTATTACCGCACGCGCCACAATATTACACAAAGGAAAATCAACCCATGTTTGCGAAATTAAAATAACCGACAGTAATAATAATTTGGTTAATATTAGCCGTATGACAAATATTATTGTAGCAAAAAGTAATTAGCAAAACAAATGTCGGAAGTTACAATAAACCAGGCAATAAAATACGGGTTTGCTTTTGCTCAATGGCAATTACCCGAATCGAATATTACAAATACTATTTATTGCAATGCTAATAATATTGTAACCATTTTTTCGATAAGCGAAATTGAAAACCATAGAGGTTTTGTATTTGCTCCTTTTAATATTAGTGAACAATCGCCAATTTATATTATTCCTTATAATACAAATATTGATAGTAATTTTAATGATAAAAATATTCAATACAACTATTGCAACACAAACAACCAATTTTTAAAAAACAGTTTAATTTTTGAAACTGAATATAAGGCACAAGTTAATAATGTAAAAAACAAGTTTAAAAACAACGGTTTAAAAAAAGTTGTATTGTCAAGATATAAACTGCTCGACAAACACTCAGTAAACACTATATCGAATTTGTTCGATAAGCTTAAAAGTAATTATTCGAGTGCGTTTGTATATCAATTGTATATACCAGGCGCGGGGTACTGGGCAGGTGCTACCCCCGAACTACTTTTTAAGCAAGATGCAAGTCAAATTACAACAGTTTCGTTAGCTGGCACAAAACCAAATAGCGGCGACATAACAAAATGGACAAATAAAGAACTTATTGAACAAGAGCTTGTTACCGAGCATGTAAAAAATGTAATCAAAAAATTCGATATAAACGATTATACTCAAACCGGGCCGGTAACACAAAGCGCGGGTAAAATATCGCACCTTAAAACTACATTTACATTTAACAGTAAACTAATAAAAAACAAAACCGGCGAATTTTTAAACAGCCTGCACCCTACTCCGGCTATTTGCGGCTTGCCCGTTAATAGTTCAAAGGCAATTATACTTAAAACCGAAAAATACGACCGTAAATATTATACAGGTTTTTTAGGGCCATTTAATTTAATTGATAAAACAAATTTATT
>CAZJCR010000001.1:44684-58678 GCA_964544385.1 uncultured Bacteroidales bacterium | reverse complement strand
AAAAAGTTAATTTAATAAAACTATTTTTGTACCTGTACTCAGGTACAACGCCCGTGGGCTTTCCGGTTTCAGCTATAAAACTAAGGTTGGCCTGCGGGCTTGTTATTTGGCCAAATAACTAACGCAAGTTTAACTTTTATATTTCAATTATTGTTAATACGTTGGTTATTTCAAACCAACGTGTTGGTTTTGCTTGTTTAACGTAATGATTTATTAGTTTATCGTATTTTTGTTTATCATAATTGTGAGTTCTTTCAGTTTCCTTACCGAAACATGGTATTCATTACCACCATGCAAATAAACCAACCTTTTTTGAGTGTGTACTTTCTGAATTTTGTTCAAATTAATAATGGCATTTTTGCTAACCCTTACGAATATGGGGGGGGCTAAAAAGCATCAATTCAATTTGTTTCAGGTTTTTAGTAATGGTAAAACGGGCATTATTCTCCATAATAAAAACCGAACAATACCCATTGCCTTCAATAGCAATAATGTCTGGTTTGTTTATTTTTTGTATAACCTGTTGGTTGCGTACAAAAAAACAACTGTTCTTTGAGTCCATTTTTAATTTGGTTTGTTTGTTAAATAGCGGTTGGGCAAATATAATATTATTTATGTTTTACAAAAAAATATTTGCTAAGTTTTGTATAATGGTTTATTTATGTTTGCAATTTTTATTAAATAGTGTTAGTGTTTTTTGTAACATAATTTTATTATTAAAATATTACACTTGTACCCAAATTGAGCTAATGGCTCAATTTAGAATATAGAATATACTTTACCAAAGTAGATTTTAGGTAGTATAATAATTTTAAGTGTTAAAACACAAAAAATCTACTACCAGTATCCCCCTAACTCCCTTATAAATAAGTGGAAATGGTACGGTGGTTGATAAAATATTGGTAATAATTTTAATAAAACAAAGCTCTGTAAGTTTATAATCAAGCTGCGTACAGCTCCTCTCTTATTTATACGAGAGTTGGGCGCGATATAGTGTTAAGAATGGTCAACCATTTTTAGTACGGTTCGCACTAATATTTGTTTATATAACACATAATCAACACTATAACAATTGGTTTTAAACTAAAAGAGGGTAAAATTACGAACACTCGCCCCCCCTCATTCGAATAATAAACCCCGCGTGTTTAATACTTACTTAACTTAGTTTTGTTATTGCGAAACTATCTTTTTAAATAACAATAACTAAAACAAAATTCTATGCAAAAATTTACATTGATACTTATTATCGGGCTTGTATTTTTTTGGGGCTGTAAAACCGACGACCCGGTTGTCGATAATTATACCCCCGAAATTGCAATTGAAAACTCCGTAATACACACCGAATCCGGACGGCAAATTAATATTACCGCCTTAGTGTCTGACCCTGTTGGCCTTTTAACGGTTAACATATATAACAAAAACTGGTTTTTAAACAAAACTATTGTTTTAAATAACGATACTACTCGCACATCTTATAACTTAAACTATGTTTTTAAAGTTCCGGTAAATACTGTTAGCACCGAAATTTTAGAAATTACCGTAACTAACGTGGGCGGTAAAACAAACTCGGCAAAAATTACTGTCGAAATGGACGGCGACTTTGCCCAACCTGTTATTACTGTCGATGGCAGCGTATCCGACGGCGCAACTATTGTACCCGAAGAGGGCGATAAATTCGACCTCGACTTTAGTTTTACCGATAACCGCAAATTAAGCTATGTTAAGGTTTCGGAACCATTATTATTGCTAAACGACAGCATTGGCGGCCTTAATACTAAAACTTATAACTATATTAACAGCTCAATTGATATACCGGTTGTGCCCGCTAAATATAATTTCGAAATTACTTGCGCCGACAGCGCCGGTAACATTGCTACAGTTAACGTTAATGTAACTGTTAGCGTGTCGTGGGATTTCGAAAAAATGTACATTGCCGATGTTAGCACTGTAGCCGAGCTTAGCTCCGACCTTTTTGGAGTGCCTATGCTTATTACTAAAACGGCCGAATTTAATTATCAGGCAATTTATTTTAACGAAAAAGCTAACACCCCGGTGCGCTTTATACCCCAAAAAACCAGCTTTAAACCAGCATGTTTTGGCGCCGACGCGTCTGTCGACGGAAAACTTGTTAACAGTTCCGAATCGGCTGGTATTATTTTGCCCGCTGTTGGTTATTACAAAATTACTATTTGTACTAACCCTGCTGTTTTAAGTTATAATGTCGAACCATTCGATCCAATGGCCGACCCCCAACGCCCAAATTTATACCAACAGGTACTTACCGATACCAGCGGAACATACCACGGCCCGCTTGGCCTTGTTGGCAAAGGTTTTGCCGACTGCCCAAACATGAACTGGTCAACAGCCGAGGTTAAAAACTACCCCGACCTGCAATTAAAACAAGACCCCGACTTTGCTTACCGCTGGAGCACTACCGTTAAACTTACCGGTAATATACAGTTTATTATCCAACCCGAACACCCCTGGGGTTGGTGGCCTAGCCCGTTCTGGAGGTTCGACAACAAAACCGAGCCCGAGGCTACTGTCGCCGAAGGTGGCGAAAACTGCGACATTACTATTACCACCGATGCCACTTACAAATTTGTTTGGGACCAATACCTTAACCGCGCAAAATTGGTAAAACAATAATTATATATTTCATTTTTAATGTTTGCTACCCAATTTGGGTGGCAAACATTAAAAAACTTTTGCCGGTTATTTGTTATAAAAATGGCTTAAGTAATTATCAAAATTTATTTTTTAACAAAAACATACTATTATAATGTTAAAAGTATATAAACTAAAAATTTGCCTATCGGCGATACTATTTGCTATTTCGTCGGTAGTTTTTGGACAGCAGGTAAACGTTACCGGTATAGTTACCGACGAAAACGCTATACCACTGCCAGGCGTTACTATTATCGAAAAAGGTACAACCACTGGTGTTATTACCGATTTAAACGGAAAATACTCCATATCGGCTGGCTCAAACCAATCGGTACTGGTGTTCTCGTTTGTGGGCTACAATTCCGAAGAGGTAATTGTTGGTTCACAAAACATTATCGACATACAATTATTACCGTCAATTGAAAAACTCGACGAGGTAATTGTTATTGGTTACGGTTCACAAAAAAAATCGGACATAACTACATCAATTGTATCGCTTAAAAGCGATAAACTTACCAACGAAACCCAGGGTAACTTTACAGCCGCGTTACAAGGCAAGGCCGCTGGCGTGCAGGTAATTAACAATAGCGGCGCGCCAGGTGCTGCCCCAAAAGTACTTATACGTGGGTTTACATCAATAAACTCGAGTACCGACCCGCTTTATGTTGTCGACGGTATGCCTATTGTTGGTACCGATGGTAACAGCGGAGTTAACTTTATTAGCAGCGACGAAATTGAAAGCATCGAGGTTTTAAAAGATGCATCGGCAGCTGCTATTTACGGAACACGAGCATCGTCGGGTGTTATACTTATTAACACAAAACGCGGTAAAACAGGTAAAACTAAATATAACTTTAGCTTTAGCCAGGGCTTTCAAAAAATGCAAAAACCTTACAATGTTTTAAACTCGGCAAATTATGTCGATGCTGTTAACACATCGTACATTAACAGCGGCCTCGACAAACTTATTACTAACACCGACAACCTTTATAATACTAACTGGTGGGACGAGTGTACACAAAATTTTGCCCCTCAAACTAACGTTAGTTTCAACGTGTCAGGAGCTACCGATAAATATAAATTTAACATAACTGCATCGTACTACAACCAGGAATCGTTTTACAATTTTGGCAGCTGGGACCGTTTTACAGCACGCTTTAATAACGATTATAAACTTAACAATTGGATAACAGTTGGCGTTGACCTTAACCCACGCCGCGAAAAATGGGAAAACACCCCCGATTTTTATGGCGACCTTTTATTAATTGACCCAACTACACCAGTTTATATTCCGGCCGACCAACTTACTGGCACCGAAAACCAATACAGTATTTACCAACGCTCGTACTATACTTATACCTGGAACCCTAAAGCCCGCGAATCGCGTGCAAGTGGCAATGGTGGCGACAACTATGGCCTGATGTCGAACGCGTATATCGACATTAAACCGTTCGAAAACTTTGTTATCCGCTCGCAAGCCGGCGCCAACATAATTGCCGAAACTAACTACTCGTTTAACCCCGAGTTTGTTGTCGATGCTGCCCACGAGTTTAACAGCATTACTAACCTTAGCCGAACAAAAAAAACAAACTTTAACTGGAGCTGGCAAAATACTGCTACATACAATATTAATATCGATAAACACCGCGCATCGTTTATGGCTGGTGTTACCGCCGAACAACAAAATTACGACTTTGTTTATGCTTACGGTGCCGGAACAGCAAACACTTCGGAGGCTATGCGCCAGTTAGCAGCTGTTACAGGTACTACTTTCGACATCGACGGTAACCAGTATACACAATCAATAGCATCGTACCTTAGCCGTGTTACTTATAATTACGATTCGCGATACTTGTTTACTACAACGCTTAGGCGCGATGGGTCGTCAAAATTTATGGCAAAAAACAAATGGGCTTATTTTCCATCGGCATCGGCTGCATGGCGTTTTTCGAACGAAAGTTTTATGCAGAACCTTGCTTTTGTTTCTGATGCTAAATTGTTTGCCGGCTGGGGTACAGTTGGCAACCAAGGTATCGACGACAATGTTTACCTGTCGACCATAGCCACAAACTACTATGTTTTTGGAACCGACGGGGCAATAGTTAATACTACCGAACCATCGACAATTAAAAACGAGGACGTTAAATGGGAACGTGTTGAGGAGCGTAACGTGGGTGTCGAGTTTAGCCTGTTTAACTCGCAACTTACAACTACTGTCGAAGGGTACAAAAAAATTACCCACGACATGTTGTTCAAAAAAAGTTACCCGTTTTATAGTAGCTTCCCGGGTTGGGGACAGGTTTGGTCAAATGTTGGCGAAATGCAGGCTACCGGTCTCGATTTAACAATTAATTACACTAAAGATATTAATAAATTATCTTTCGATGTTACCGGTACCCTTACCAAGGCAAAAATGCGGATGAACGAAATTGATGGTTCCGAATCGCTTAACGGTAAAACAACATGGAACAGCAAGTACGTGTCGCGTATTGTGGTTGGCGACGAACCTGGCTTTTTTTATGGTTATAAAACCGACGGCATTTTTCAAAACCAGTTTGAGGTTAACAGCCATACCAGCGAAAATGGCAACATTTTGCAACAATACGCACGCCCCGGCGACATCAGGTTTGTTGATACCAACAACGACGGTGTACTTAATGCCGACGACCGTGTTAAAATTGGAAGCCCTTATGCCGACTTTACCGGTGGCTTAATGTTTAGTACTACATATAAATCGGGTGTTGGTAATTTCGACCTTGGCTTTAACCTCGCCTTTAGTTATGGTAACGAGGCTGTAAACTGGTTAAAATCGTACAAATACAACGCCGGCGGGCAAAACAACCTGGCCAGCGATGCACTCGAGCAAGCCTGGCATGGCGATGGCACAAGCACCGATGTGCCAATTTTATCGCACAACGACCTTAACGAGAACTATACAAAATTTAGCGACTATTATGTCGAAGATGCTTCGTTCTTAAAACTTAAATCGTTGCAAATTGGCTATTCGTTGCCAGTTAAACTTTGCAATACACTCAAGGTATCAAATGCAAGGGTTTATGTTTCGGGCCAAAACCTGCTAACATTAACCAAATTTACCGGCATCGACCCCGAAACAAGCTTTGAACCATTATCGTACGGTATACAGGGTTTTAGTTATCCTATGCTCAAAACTTATTTAGTTGGCCTTAACATTTCATTCTAAACAAAATTTTAAAATAAAGTATCATGAAACGTAAACTATTATATATATCAATAATATTGTCAGTTTTCACGCTATCGTGCTCCGACGATTTTATTACATCGGACCTTAACGGGAAACAGGACCTCGACAACTATTTTGTTACGCAAAGCGAGTGCGAATCGTTTATTAACGGCCTTTACCCGGGGTTTGCATATTGGCACGACTGGTGGCAAAACTACCTGCGCCTTACCAACGAAATGGCTACCGACGACGCTTGGATGGGCAACCTTGGGCAAGATGCCAGTGGAAACTACCCGTTTGCTTTTTACACTATTACAGCAAGTAACGCCCCCGACGCTTTAATTAATTTTTATTACTTTAAGTATCAAAACATTGGTTCGGCTAACATTGCTATTCAACGTATTCCTAACTCGCCAATACCACAGGCCGACAAAGATAAATTTATTGGCCAGGCTCATTTTTTCAGGGCTTTTTCGTACTGGGAACTGGTTCAAAACTTTGGCGATGTGGTGTTAACGCTCGAACCTATTGGCTCCGACGACCTTAATGTTGGCCGCACCCCTAAAGCCCAGGTTTACAATGCTATTGTTGCCGACTTAAAAATGGCAGCCCAACTACTGCCCGAAAAATGGGACGGTGCAAACACTGGCCGCGCCACAAGCTGGGCTGCCAAAGCTTTACTTGCACGTACCTATTTGTTTATGGCCGACTATACTAATGCCTATGCTTACGCCGATTCGGTTATTAAATATGGCCCTTACCAGCTCGAACCCGATTTTGTTAACGTGTGGAGCTGCTATAACCATAATGGTATCGAATCAATTTTCGAGATTCAAACCAGTAGCGAACAAAGTTTCTCGATTGGAAACCGTATTTCGGTTGTTGTTAATGCCCGCAGCGAAATTTGGAGCACCGACGAAATCGACAAAACCATGGACGGCTGGGGTTGGTGCGTGC
This sequence comes from uncultured Bacteroidales bacterium, assembly GCA_964544385.1. Classification (GTDB taxonomy): domain Bacteria; phylum Bacteroidota; class Bacteroidia; order Bacteroidales; family SZUA-534; genus CAZJCR01. Next base: position 51,852 of record CAZJCR010000001.1, on the reverse strand, counting down.
CTACTAGCAACCTCGAAAATGCTTATAAAGAAGAGGCCGACTCAATACGCCTTAAAAGTACAATTATACGTTTAGGCCAACCGGTTTATGGCGACTCGCTCGACAACCCGGCATACATGTTTAAGCCCGACCAAAATAAATCGTGCCGCACCTGGCGTAAAATGTACGTGCCAATTGCAGTTCGTAAAAGTTTGATTGCCAAAGACAGCCATATTCCGCTTAACATGATACTTATAAGGCTTGCCGAAATGTACCTTACTCGCGCCGAGGCTGCATACTTTTTAAACAACCAAACTCAGGCTTTGGCCGATATTAATACTTTACGCCAACGCGTTAAATTAAATGATAAAAAAGACTTGTCGGGCAATAACTTGCTTTATGCTATTTGGAAAGAACGCCGCCTTGAACTTGCTGGCGAAGGACTGCGATTATTCGATATTCGCCGCCAAATTGACCCTGTTACAAAAAAATCGATGGTTGCAACTTTAATGGGTCCTAATGGAACTTTTGTTAAGTATAACCAAAACTCAACCGATTACTGGGAAAATCTGCATACTAAAGAACCATCTGACAAAGGATCGGCTTTTATTGAAGGACGCCACGAACTTTGGCCAATACCACAGGCCGAAATTGATAAAAGCAAATCTATTTCGCAAAATTCGGGTTATTAATTTTCATATATTCGGGAGCTGCCACTATTATTAGGGCAGTTCCATTTTTGTAATTTTTTCATAACCACTTATATAATTTGGGTTACTAACTCTTTTGGCTATAAAGCTAATACGTTGTATTAAACCATTTGGTGGCTTTGTTATTAGTTTTTATGGTCAAAAGGTTATTACCTAAGTTTAGCAATTAAACCTAAGTAAAGCGGTTAAAGCGTAGCAAATAGCCGCAATTTGGGTTTTAATGGCTAAAAGGTTTTACATGTTTTTACAACCCTTAAAGTTAACAAGATATTACCATGTCGATAAAATTAAAATATACCCCAATTGTTGTTATTGTATTATTGTTGTTTAATACATCAGCTTGTACCAATAAACAAAAAGCAGGCAAAACCTCAGGCAATATTACAATTAACATAAACACATCAAAAACCTATCAGCAAATTGATGGTTTTGGTGCATCTGATGCCTGGAGCTTTAAGTATGTTGGTAAAAACTGGCCACTGCAAAAGCGTCAACAAATTGCCGACCTGCTTTTTAGCCGTAATACCGACGAAAACGGTAACCCTAAAGGCATTGGCCTTTCAATTTGGAGGTTTAATATTGGTGCAGGTAGTGCCGAGCAGGCCGAAAACAGCAATATTGAAAACCCATGGCGGCGCGAAGAGTGTTTTTTAAACCCCGACGGCTCGTACAACTGGCAAAAACAACAAGGCCAGCAATGGTTTTTGCGCGCGGCTAAAGAACGCGGTGTCGAAAAACTTGTGTTGTTTGCCAACAGCCCGCCGGTTTATTTTACCAAAAATGGTAAAGCATACAGTAGTGGAGGCAAAAATTTTAATCTTAAACCCGGGAACTATACTCATTATGCCAATTTTTTAGCAACTGTTGCTAAATATTTTTCAACTCAGGGGCTTAATATCGATTATATATCGCCCGAAAACGAACCGCAATGGGACTGGACAACCGATAAAAATAACAAAGCATCGCAAGAGGGAACTCCTGCTCTTAATAGCGAGATTGCTTTAATTGCAAAACATTTGTCGAAAAGTATTGATGATAACAACCTTAACACAAAAATATCGATTACCGATGCCGGCAAGGTTACTTTCCTTTACGATACTACCGACATTGAACGCGGACAGCAAATTAACGACTTTTTTAACCCCTTGTCGTTAAACTATGTTGGTAACCTGAAAAACATGGCTAACCATATTTGCAGCCACTCGTACTGGGTTGTGCACCCTGTAAAAAACCTTATTGCCTCGCGCCAAAAGATTAAGCAAACTATAGGCCAAATTAACCCTGGGTTAAATTACTGGGAGTCGGAATACTGCATACTCGAAGAGCCTAATAACGACATTGCCGGTGGCTCAAAACGCGATTTGTCAATTAACCTTGCTCTTTACGTGGCTCGTGTTATTCATTACGCGCTGGTTGCCGGCAACGCATCGGCATGGCAATGGTGGACAGCTATATCGAAATACGACTATAAAGATGGCCTTATACATATTGACGACGGGAAAAGTAATGGTGGCTGGGACCCCGAATACTGTATGCACGACGGTTTTATTCGCGACTCGAAAACTCTTTGGGCATTAGGTAATTACTCGCTTTTTGTGCGCCCCGGAATGGTACGTGTTGAGTGCTTGTCGGACCAAATTAACCAAAACCAGGAATACGGCGTTTTGCCAACTGCTTTTATTCACCCGTTAACTGGCAAAACTGTTGTGGTATTGGTTAACTATGGAATCGAGCAAAAAAATATATCTCTAAATTTCGATGGCCAAAAAAATACCTCTTTTAATACCTATGTTACATCTAACAGCCTTAACCTGGCTTTTACAGGTAAAGCCAATGTTAACAACATTATACTGCAACCAAATAGTATAACTACTTTGGTAAGCAATAATTAATATGAGCTAATCGCTCAATTGAGCTAATCGCTCAATTTGGGTATTACTGTTTATTTACACACTTTTTATCCACACACACCCGATGGGCCTGCTTAATGCAGGTTCATCATCTTTAAAAAACAACAACAATATATGCGCCACATACTTTTTATATTTACAACCATTTTTATTGCCAGCGGCAGCGTTTTTGCGCAAGGCCCGCCAACCGTAGCCCAAAAAGACCTTAATTATTACCTTTTTGCATACTTTACCGGTAACAATATTAACGACGAATCGATACATTTTGCAATTAGTACCGACGGTTATAATTACTTTGCACTTAACAATAACCAACCGGTGATAAGTTCAAAAGCAATTAGCTCAACCGGTGGCGTGCGCGACCCACACATTTTACGTTGCAACAATGGTAAAACTTTTTACATGGTTGCCACCGATATGGTATCGGCCAATGGCTGGGACTCGAACCGCGCAATGGTGCTTTTAAAATCCGACGACCTTGTTAACTGGTCGTCGTCGGTTATAAATATTCAAAACACATATGCCGGCCACCAACAGCTTAAACGCGTTTGGGCTCCGCAAACAATTTACGACAACCAGGCTGGTAAATACATGGTTTATTTTTCGATGCAGCACGGTAACGGCCCCGATATTATTTATTATGCCTATGCTAACAGCTCGTTTACCGCGTTCGATAGCGAACCTAAGCAACTTTTTTTTCCGGCAAACGGAAAATCGTGTATCGACGGCGATATAATTTATAAAGACAGCCTTTACCACCTTTTTTACAAAACCGAAGGCCATGGTAATGGAATTAAACAAGCTGTTACAAAATCGTTAACATCGGGGGTTTGGAACGAGCTGCCTGGATATATGCAACAAACTACCGAGGCTGTTGAGGGTTCAGCTATTTTTAAACTGTCGAACACCGATACTTACATTTTAATGTACGATGTGTATATTAAAGGTAGTTACCAGTTTACAAGCAGTACATCGCTCGATTCTTTTAAAATTATCGACAACAATGTATCAATGGATTTTCATCCTCGCCATGGTTCGGTTATTGCAATTACTCGCCCCGAGCTTAAAAATATTACCAATAAATGGGGTCTGCCACACAATTTTGGGTCAATAAGCAACAATCCGGTTTTAACCGGATATTATGCCGACCCCGACATTATGTACTCGCAAAAAACCGGAAAATATTATATTTATCCAACTACCGACGGTTACGACAGTTGGAACGGTAATTTTTTTAAAGCATTTTCGTCGGATAATTTAACCGATTGGCACTGCGAGGGTACAATACTTACTTTAGGAACCGATGTAAAATGGGCCAACCGTAATGCATGGGCTCCATGTATTATCGAAAAACAAATAAAAAATAACTATAAATATTACTACTATTTTTCGGCTGCCCAAAAAATTGGTGTAGCTGTAGCCAATAACCCTACCGGCCCTTTTACCGATGCCGGCAGCCCAATTGTTAATTTTACCCCGGCCGGGGCTAACGGACAACAAATTGACCCCGAAGTTTTTACCGACCCATTAACTGATATTAGCTACCTGTATTGGGGAAACGGTTATTTGGCGGTTGCACAACTCGAAAAAAACATGTTGTCGATAAACAAAAAAACTACCAAAATTATTACACCCGACAATACTTTTCGCGAGGGGGTTACAGTTTTTTATCGCGATAAAAAATACTACTTTTTATGGTCCGAAGACGACACCCGAAGCCCTAATTACCGGGTACGCTACGGAACATCAAATTCGCCAACAGGACCTATTATTGTTAATAACCAAAATATTGTTATCGAAAAAGATACAACAACCGGTATTTTTGGTACCGGGCATAACTCTGTTTTGCAAATTAAAGATACCAACCAATGGTATATTGTTTATCACCGTTTTAATTATCCTAATGGTATAAAAATGGGCCACGCTGCCGGTTTTAACCGCGAAGTGTGTATCGATAAACTTATATTTGCCCCAAACGGCGATATTATTAAGGTTAAACCTACTCATAAAGGTATTGAGCCAATAGTAAAATAACTTATAAAATATTTACATTATGATAAAAAAACTTTTATTATGTACAGCTTTTGTTTGGGCAATTATTGGACAAAGCTGTTCGCCATCAAAAACCAAAGGTTCGTTTGCTATTGGCGACAAAACATTTATGTTGAATAACCAGCCTTTTGTGGTTAAGGCCGCCGAACTGCATTACCCGCGTATACCAATTCAATATTGGGAACACCGTATACAAATGTGCAAAGCTTTGGGTATGAACACAATTTGCCTTTACGTTTTTTGGAACATACACGAACCCGCCGAAGGACAATATAATTTTACAGGTAACAATAACGTGGCCGAATTTTGCAGGCTTGCCCAAAAAAACGGTATGTATGTTATTGTTAGGCCGGGTCCTTATGTTTGTGCCGAGTGGGAAATGGGCGGCTTGCCTTGGTGGTTGCTTAAGAAAAAAGATATTAAACTGCGCGAACAAGACCCGTATTTTATGGAACGCTCAAAAATGTTTATTAACCAGGTTGGTAAACAGTTGGCCGACTTGCAAATTACACGCGGCGGAAACATTATTATGGTACAGGTTGAGAACGAGTACGGTTCGTTTGGAACTAACAAACCATATATTGCCAATATCCGCGATATGGTTAAAGAATCGGGGTTTACCGATGTTCCATTGTTTCAATGCGACTGGAGCTCGAATTTTACAAACAACGCGCTCGACGACTTGCTTTGGACTGTTAACTTTGGTACCGGTTCGAATATTGATGAACAATTTAAGTTACTTAAACAACTTAGACCAAACACACCGTTAATGTGTAGCGAATTTTGGTCGGGTTGGTTCGACCATTGGGGCGCAAAACACGAAACACGCAGTGCAACCGACCTTGTTAACGGCCTTAAGCAAATGCTCGACCAAAACATTTCGTTCAGCTTATATATGACTCATGGCGGCACAAGTTTTGACCATTGGGCCGGGGCTAATTTTCCTAACTTTTCGCCCACATGTACATCGTACGATTACGACGCTCCTATTTCTGAGTCGGGAAAAGTTACACCTAAATTTTTTGAGGTTCGACAATTACTACAAAACTACCTGCCGGCTGGGCAAACTTTACCACAAATACCCGACTCGATACCTACTATAAGTATTGCTCCTTTTGTGGTAAACCACGTTGCACCGCTGTTTAATAATTTGCCACAACCAAAAACATCGGAAAACATTCAAACTATGGAGTTTTTTGACCAAGGCTGGGGTTCAATTTTATACCGCACCACGCTTAAAAAAAGCAACAATGCCCAAAAAATTATAATTACAAATGTACACGACTGGGCACAGGTTTTTGTCGATGGTAAAAAAATTGGCACACTTAGCCGCCTGCGGGGCGAAAACTCATTATTACTGCCCGCTGTCGAAAATGGTGCTGTTTTAGATATTTTGGTTGAAGCAATGGGCCGCCAAAACTTTGGCAAAGGTATTTACGACTGGAAAGGCATTACCCAAAAAGTTGAAATTGAAAACAACACCGAAACCATTGAACTTAAAAACTGGCAGGTTTTTAATATTGATGCAAGTTATAATTTTGCAAAAAACCTAAATTATACCGATACCATTGTTACTAAAAACACCCCGGCTTTTTATAAAGCAAATTTTACTTTAAACCAAACCGGCGATGTGTTTTTAGATATGAGCAACTGGAGTAAAGGCTTGGTTTGGGTTAATGGCAAAGGGCTGGGACGATACTGGGAAATTGGCCCGCAACAAACTTTGTATTTACCGGGTTGCTGGCTAAAACAAGGCCAAAACGAAATAATTGTTTTCGATTTGGCATCGCCAAATAAAAATACCGTGCAAGGCTTGCGCCAACCAATTTTAGATGTGCTTAAAGGCAATGCTGCATACGCGCACCGTAAACCCGGCGAAAACCTCGACCTTACTGCCGAAAAACCTGTACATGCCGGCTCATTTAAACCCGGCCATGGTTGGCAACAGGTTAAATTTACATCGCAAAATACAGCCCGCTATTTTTGCCTCGAGGCTTTATCGTCGTTTGGTAACGATGGGTACGCCTCAATTGCCGAACTCGAAATTTTAGGAGCCGATGGCGAACCAATATCGCGGCAGCATTGGAAAATAGTTTACGCCGACAGCGAAGAGCTTGACGCGGCAAATAACATTGCACCAAATGTTTTCGATTTGCAGGAATCGACAATTTGGCACACCAATTATTCGGGTAACAAAACCGGGTTTCCGCACCATATTATTATCGATTTACAGGAGTTTAAGCAAATTACCGGTTTTGCCTATTTGCCAAGGGCCGAAAAAAACCGCCCCGGTATGATAAAAGATTACAGGGTGTATTTAAAACAATCGAAATTTAAACTTTAAAATACTAATGATGTATAAAAACAATATGCAGTAAAAATTATATTGCAAATACTCAGAGATACAAAGTATGAAAATATTACCTAAGTTGAGCGATTAGAGCTATGCGAACAAACGCTTTACTTAGGTATAATTTGGGTATTAATAATTGTAATTATGTCTAATTATCAACTTTA
>CAZJCR010000001.1:0-44584 GCA_964544385.1 uncultured Bacteroidales bacterium | reverse complement strand
TTTCTTTGTGTCTTTGTGTCTTTGTGGGCAATAAACATTTTTACTAAAGTTGAGCGGTTCTACATAATAGAGCAAGTGCTGTACTTAGGATTAACCTTAATAAAGATTTTGTTATGTTTCACAAGTGTCGTTCAGTAAAAGGTTTACAAAGTAGTTGTCGTGAGTGCGAATCGCTCAATTTGGGTATTAATAATTGTAATTATGTCTAATTATCAACTTTATTTCTTTGTGTCTTTGTGTCTTTGTGGGCAATAAACATTTTTACTAAAGTTGAGCAAACTGCTCAATTTGGGTCATAGTTAATATTTAAAACAATGTAACTACATAAACAAAAATTGTAATGCAAAAAATACTATACATTTTATTTATTCTTGCGCCTTTTATTGTTAAGGCACAAACGCAAATTATTATCGACGCATCAATACAACACCAAACTATTTATGGCTTTGGTGCATCTGATGCATGGAACTGCCATTATGTTGGCCAATATTGGCAAACAACAGTTAAAGACGACATTGCAAAAAAACTGTTTTCAAAGTCGTTTGATGCCGACGGTAATCCCGAAGGTATTGGTCTTTCGCGTTGGCGTTTTAATATTGGTGCCGGTAGCGCCGAACAGGCTGGCCTTAGCAATATTGAAAGCGAAGAACGGCGTGCCGAGTGCTTTTTGAACGAGAATGGTACTTATAACTGGGACAAACAAAAAGGCCAGCAATGGTTTATTAACCAGGCAAAAAATTATGGCGTCGAAAACTTAGTGGCTTTTATTAACAGCCCGCCGCGGTTTTTTACTTTAAATGGCCGCGCTAACAGCGACAATACTAACAATTATGGGCCTACAAACATTAAAAGCGATAGTTATGACAACTTTGCTGCTTTTATGGTAAATGTAATTAAACATTTTAACAATAATGGTACACCTATTAGTCAAATTAGCCCTGTAAACGAACCTCAATACAGTTGGGCCAACGGGCAGGAAGGATGCCCGTACACTAACACCGATATTACTAAAGTAGTGAGTAGCCTAAATGCTGAATTGACTAATGAAGGGCTTAATACAAAAATACTTTTGGCCGAGGCCGGTAGTTACAAATATCTTTACCAAACCGAGGGCGATGCAAATAAATCGAACCAGTTTGAAAATTTTTTCGATAAACAAAGCCAAAATTATTTGGGCAATTACAGCCAGGTATTGCCGGGGTTAGGGGCACATTCGTACTGGACCGATGGCGACGATGCCACTATACGCTCGGTGCGCGAGGCTGTTTTTAATAAAAGCCAGCAAATGGGCAAGCTCCAGGTATACCAAACCGAGTACAACCTTCTGTCAAAATCGTTCGATACATATTGGGACAATTCGCTTTTTTTAGCAAAAATTATACATGCCGACCTTGCTATTGCTAATGCTTCAATTTGGGATTACTGGACAGCAAGGGACCGCGAACGCTGGGGACAACTTAACCGCTTTTTTTTAATAAGGCTTATACCTACTGGTGGCGATTATGCCGACTTAACAACAGGCGGTTCGGTTGAGGTTACTAAAAACCTTTGGGCATTGGGTAATTACAGCCGCTTTATTCGTCCGGGATATAAACGTGTTAACCTTACCGGTGCCGACAATTTAGCCGGACTTATGGGCTCGGCATACATTGCCCCCGACTCGTTAAAAATGGTTTTAGTTTATGTAAATTATGGGGCAACAAGTGTTAATATTACCCACGAGTTTAATAATTTGCCAAACGGGGCTTATATAAAAACTATTACCCCCTATCTTACAAATATAAATTACAATTTAACTCCGCAGGCACAAATTAGCACGGCATCAAACTATAAAATTAAACCGCAAAGTATTACTACGTTGGTTGTTGAGTTAGGCAACAATTTAATTAACATTAATCAAAGCAGTTTTGACAGTAACAAAATTACTGTTTATCCTAACCCCGGTAATGGGGTTTATACAATTAGCTTTGATAACAAACATAATAAACCGCAAATTTTAAATATAAAAAACATTATTGGACAAACAGTTAAAACAATTCAAATTAACAATGACCATAACGCTACTATCGACATATCAAACCAGCCCGCCGGTGTTTATTTTATTAATGCTGGCAGTTTTAGTACCAAAATTATAAAACAATAATTTGATGTGCTAAAACATTGTTAATTTTGGATACAATAAAAAATAGAGCCAATTATTACCTAAATTGAGCGTTTGTGGCAAAGCAAACAAACGCTCAATTTAGTTTAAACCACGATTTAGGTTTTGTAACCTTTAACTAACTAAGTTTAGTGAAAGGATACAAAATTAAAATAGATTGAGTGAACCGCTCAAGCAGGGTTTTATTTGGGCTTTTTTTAAAAGTTTAAAAACAAACAGGCTTTTTACAAAAAGCACTTTGTGATGTCATTTTGTTTTTTTTTTTAATAATACCTTTTTAATAAAAACATTAACAAGCTAAAACTCAAGCAAACATTTGTAATAATAAGTTGTTCAATATCAATATGCAAAATAAATGTTTTATTACTGCAATTTATATTTAACAAGTTATTACTATGAACCGGATAAAGATATTTTTTGCAATTGTATTATCGTGTACAGGTATAATGGCTCAAAACCAGGCTAACGACACTACAGGTTTTGTAACTGTCGATTTTACTACCGATATAGTTAGCCAGTATTTATGGCGTGGTATGCTTAGCAATAGTTCGCCAAACATTCAACCATACATAGGCGTTAACGTTGGTAACTTTACGTTAAGTGCATGGTCGTCGGCATCGTTTACGGGCAATTTTGCCGAAATTGATATTACCGCATCATACACCTTAGGCAATTTAACATTATCGGTTGCCGATTATTTTGATACCGATATTGCCGATACTATTCAAAAACCCGGTTATTTTGTTTGGGATAATAAAACCACACCACACTCGCTCGAGGCTTTGGCCTTTTGGCAAGGACCCGATAAATTCCCGGTTATGGTAACTGCCGGGGTTTTTATTTATGGCGACGACCTTAACGAACAGCGCGACACAAATAACTACTCAACATATTTTGAACTTGGGTATCCTTTTACATTGTCGAACGTTAGTTTCGATATTTTTGCGGGCGCAACTTTTAACAGTGGTTTGTATGCCGACAGTTTTGCTTTTGTTAACGCAGGGCTAAATGCCAGCAAAGACATTAAAATTACCGATAGTTTTACTTTGCCGGTTACTGCCACTTTTGCCATAAACCCGTATGCCGATCAGGCTTTTTTTATTGTTGCAGTATCGTTTTAAATTAATGCCCGCTTAGGCTTATGTAATGCACAACAAATTAGTAATAAACTATATTAAATTTAAACCTAAGTTGAGTGTTTGGAGCTATGCGAACAAACACTTTACTTAGGTATAACCCCGATGTAGTGTTTGTTGTGTTTCTAACAAAGTGTAGTGAAATACTTACAAAATCTAAATCGATTGATCGAATAACTCAATTTGGGTTAAATTCATAAAACGCATAACCCGATATGCATGTTGGGTTATTGTCGTTTTTTGGGTTTTATTGACCGTTTTGTTATACTGCCTGAAACATTAGTTAAAGCACAAAACAATATTGATATATAAATTTGGACTATCGAAATGTAAATTATAAAACAAAGCAGTATGATAAAAAAAACTACCCTTTTAATATTTCTGGCTTTTTGCATAGTTGGCCTAAATGCTCAAATAATTGCCGATTTTGAATCGCCGGCTACAACCCCGGTTTTTACCAGCGAGGGTCATTACGAGGTTGTTGACAACCCCGACAAATCGGGAATTAACACCAGTAATAAAGTTGGTTATCATAAAAAAATTGCCGGCAATTGGCATTATGTTACTATGACATTTGACCAAAAACAAAACTTTAAATACAATAGTACACTTACATTTAAAATACATGCAAGCCAAAAAGGCCGCATTTTTGCCAAGTTTTGGAACGGCAACAATATTGCTATTGAGGCGTGGGCACCCGAGTACGCTTTTATGCCCGAACCCGGCGAGTGGGTTGAGTGTTACATGGATATTACCCCGGCTCAAAATACTCAGTTCGACAAGCTTGAGCTTGCCGCCTGTGTCGATAACGAGACCGAAGCCGATGTATATTTCGACGACGTGGTTTTAAGCAACCCCGAAATGGGCGACGGAACTCCAAAAGCTCTTTTCACAGTATCGGCAACTAAAATTAATGTTAACCAGTCTGTTACTTTCGATGCTTCGGCAGCGTTCGATTTCGACGGCCAGATAGTGTCGTACAACTGGAGCTTTGGCGACGGGCAAACTGCTACAGGTATAATAGTTGAACATACATATAACACGTCAGGTGCTTATGCCCCTAAACTTACTGTTACCGATAACGAAGACAAATCAAAAACCGACTCGGTTTTTGTTTTTGTTTTTGAACCCGGAAACTTTTTGAGCAACCTTGTTTTTGTTACACCACAGCCCGAAACTAACAAAAAAATTGAAGCAATTTTTCAGGTAAACAAAAACTACAATAATGTTTTTAATCCCGACGAAGTTGCTGTTGATGCTATTATTACTAAACCCGACGGGTTGCAATATACTATACCGTGTTTTTATTATGTTAAAAGCTACATGTCGGTTACAAACTGGTTGGTCGATTCGAGCTACCAGGCCTGGATGCTTAGGCTTAATGCCCCTTTGCCCGGCAATTACTCGGTTAAAATTATGCTTACCGATGCCGATGGTACCGTGTATAGTGTACCACAAAATTTTACTGTTGTACAAGGTACTAACAAAGGCATTGTACACAATAACCCGGAAAACAGGCAGTACTATAAACACGAAACCGGCGAACCATATTATCCTTTGGGCATAAACATTGGCTGGAACTCGACAGCAAACTATACAAAAACATTAAACACGCTGTCGGCTGGTAAAGCAAATACTTTTAGGTATTGGCATACACCTTTTGCGCAACAGGCTCTTGAGTGGAAAACAACAAACTTTTACCAGGGGCTGGGTAGGTACAGCCAACAGGCAGCTGCCATGACCGACTCGCTCCTTAACCTTGGCCAGGTTAAAGATATGTACATGCAATTAGTTATGTTTCAACATGGTATGGTATCCGAAAATGTTGATGCAATGTGGGACGACAATCCATATAATATTACCAACGGTGGTTTTGTCGACAGAGCCGAAAAATTTTTTTACGATGAACAATGCATTAAACAAACAAAAAAACTAATACGTTACATTGTTGCCCGGTGGGCTTATTCAAAAAACCTTTTTGCCTGGGAGTTTTTTAACGAGGTGCAGTTCTCGGGTATAAACAACTCGCAAACAGCGCAATGGTTACCAGGCGTTTTAAGCTGGCACAGCCAAATGAGCGCGTACGTAAATGCTATCGACCCTTATAATCATATTACAACAACAAGCGCATCGCACGAGCAACTGCTAAAGCTCGACACTGTCAAACATCTCGACAATCTGCAATACCACCTTTACTCGGATAAAATGCTTACCGACCAAATTTATTACGATAACCATTTTTTAAATAACCTAAATAACAAATCGGTAATTAACGGCGAATACGGTACCAATGTTGAGGCCGACGTTCCACAAGATATGCAACGACATTCAATTTGGAACGGAATAATGACCCAGGTACCACGATATATGTGGTTGTGGGAGTATTATACCGATGCGTCGTGGGCAAACATGTTCCGCATGCCGGCTAATTACATGGCCACCGAAAACTTTGCCAATACTGACGGCCTTGCACCAATTACAATTAAAGCAGTTAACAGTAAAACTGAGCTTTCGACAACAGCTATGGGTAATGGCAATAATGTTTACGCTTATATTTACGACCCCTTTAACGCCCAAAATATTACCGATACTTATATCGAAATAAAAGATTTACCTTTTGGTTACTACGATATTATGTATTACCTGCCGGTTAACGGCACCGAGTATGTTATAGCAGACGTGCCGCTTATTAAACTTACTAACAAAATTAAACTGCCGGCTTTTGATAAAGGTATTGCTATAAAAGTTAAACACAAATCGGTTTACATGCTCCCGGTAGCTATTGCCGGTAACGACACAGTTGTTTCGCCAAATACCACTATAAATTTATCGGGCAGCTTAAGCCGGGGTATGTCAAATATGCCATTATCATACAATTGGGCAGTTGCTTTAAAACCTGACCAAAGCCAGTCAAACATTGCAAATCACACGTCCGAAAATATTACTTTTACCCCCGACGTTTCGGGCCTTTATTACATAACCCTTAAAGTTGAACAAAGCGGTTTATCGAGCGTAAACGATACTATACAAGTACTTGTGTCGAATGTTCCGGTTGCCGTAGCTGGTAACGATACAATTGTTGGTTCCGACACTAAAAATGTGTATTTCGACGGCTCAAAAAGTTATGATACTGATGGCGACCCGCTCACATATTTTTGGCGCGTAATTAGTGCACCCGATGGCAGCAGCAGATCAATATTCAATAATTTAGGCGCAAAAGTAAGGCTAAAAATTGACGCGGTTGGCGTTTTCGAACTCGAATTAACCGTTAGCGACGGAATATCGGTAAGCCAGCCCGACACTGTTAAAGTTAGCGTAAACACGGTTGGTGTGGCACAAAATGTAAAAAGCCAAATAAAAATGTTCCCAAACCCGGTTAACGACAACTTAACTATTATATGCGATAATATTATCGATAAAATTGAAATTTACGATATTACAGGTAAAATACTATCGCAATTAAATAGCATAAACTTAAACCAAACAGTTATTAATTGCCAAAATTTAAATCGCGCTGTAGTAATTGTTAAAGTATATACTAACAATAGCGTGTCGGCGTACAAATTAGTTCTTAAACAATAATACCAAAAAACCATAAACCGGTGCAATAATGGTTATTGTTGTTGCACCGGTTTTTTTTGTCTATTTTTGTGCCAAATATAAAAAGCAAATTTATGAGCATAAATGTCGACAAAATTAAAGCTCAATTCCCTATACTTGCACAAACCGTTTACAATAAACCTTTAGTTTATTTAGACAATGCTGCAACAACCCAAAAACCACAACAGGTTATCGATAAAATTGTTGAGGTGTACAGCCAATATAACTCGAACGTACACCGCGGGGTACATTACATGAGCAACAAAGCTACAACTGAGGCCGAATACGCCCGCAAAATTGTGCAACATTTTATTAATGCCCCTGCCGAAAACCAAATAATTTTTACCAGCGGGGCAACACAAAGTATAAACCTTGTGGCATCGTCGTTTTGCTACAAATTTGTTAAACCTGGCGACGAAATTATTGTCTCCGAAATGGAACATCACTCAAACATTGTGCCCTGGCAAATTAACACCAAAAAATGTGGGGCTAAAATTGTTAAGTGGGGCTTTAATAATAATGGCGGGCTGTGCATTAACGAGCTAAAAAAAATAATAACAAAAAATACAAAACTAATTGCAGTTGCTCATGTTTCGAACACCCTGGGCACAATAAACCCGGTTAAGCAAATAGTTGAAATTGCCCACTCGCACAACATTCCGGTTTTGGTTGATGGCGCGCAGGCCGTACAACATCTTAAGGTTGATGTTCAGGATATTGATTGCGATTTTTACGTTTTTTCGGGCCATAAAATTTATGGGCCAAATGGCACAGGTGTACTTTACGGAAAAGAAAAATGGCTCGAGCTTATACCACCATATCAGGGTGGGGGCGAGATGATTGAATCGGTGTCGTTTGATAACACCGTTTTTAATAAACTACCATTTAAATTCGAAGCCGGAACCCCCGATTATGTTGGGGTTATTGCTTTGGCCGAGGCTGTTAAATATGTCGAAAATATTGGCATCGAAAACATTGCCGATTACGAAAACGAGTTGTTTTTATATGCAATTAACAAACTATCGCAAATTAACGATATAATTTTTTACGGCACCGATAAAAATCGCGCAAGCGTAATATCGTTTAACATTAAAGGCCAACACCCTTACGATGTTGGCTCAATACTCGATAAACTTGGAATAGCCGTGCGTACCGGCACTCACTGCGCCGAACCGGTTATGCAACATTTTAACATTACCGGCACTGTAAGGGCATCGCTGGCCTTTTATAACACGTTTGCCGACATTGACGCTCTTTACAACGGAATTATTAAAGCAAAAAATTTATTACAATAAAATGGGCAATTTAGAACAACGCCAGCAACAAATTATCGACGAGTTTACTCAGTTCGACGATTGGATGGACCGCTACGAATACCTTATTGAGATTGGTAAAGAACTGCCTCCAATGCCACAACAGTATGTTACTAACCAATATTTAATTAAAGGCTGCCAAAGCCAGGTTTGGCTTAAAGCCGATTTTAACAACGGCTTGCTTAACTTTATTGCCGATGCCGATGCAATTATTACCAAAGGTATTGTTGCATTGCTTATTAGGGCACTAAACCAATTACCACCTGCCGATATTATTAATGCCGAACTATATTTTGTCGATAAAATTGGATTACGGCAAAACCTGTCGCCAACACGCTCGAACGGGCTTAATGCAATGATAAAACAAATTAAAATGTACGCGCTGGCTTATCAAACCAAAATTAACGGAGTATAATTTTCACTTTTTTTAACTTCAATTATACAACTATGGATCAAAAACTCGAAGACAAAATAATTAGCGTTCTTAAAACTATTCACGACCCCGAAATACCCGTGAATATTTACGACCTTGGCTTAATTTACAATATTAAAGAGGTTGACGGCCTTTTACAGGTTGATATGACACTTACCGCCCCCGGTTGCCCATTGGCCGACGAAATTATGGCCGAGGTAAACGAAAAACTTACAGCTATTGATGGTATTAAAAAAGTTGCCGTTAACCTTGTTTTCGACCCGCCATGGAGTATGGCAATGCTTAGCGAAGAGGCCAAACTCGAACTGGGGTTTTTGTAAAATACTTTTGCGGTTTTGTTGTAAATTGTTAATATTGCAAAATTAATTAAGTTAAAATACCATGAAAAAACTATATGCTTTATTGTTAATTACTACAGTTGTGTTACTTTACTCATGCGCAACAATGATTAGCGGGTCAACACAAAAAATATCGTTTGAGTCGACACCCGCAGGTGCCGATATTTACGTTAATGGCGAGTTTACCGGTAAAACAACCCCTGCCGAGTTACACTTAAAACGTAAAGTAAAACGTGGCGCCGAGAACGACCGTAACCAGTACGTTTATAACTTTAAACGCGACGGTTACGAAGATGTTAAGATTTTTGATGACTCCGAGCTGAATAATATAATTTGGCTAAATCTTATATTATTATCAACAGCCCCTATTGGTATCCCAATCGACTTTATATCGGGCTCGGCCAATAAGTACGACTCAAAAGTTAATGTTGCGCTTAACAAAAAAAACACAAAAACCGATACCGTTATTAAAAAAGAAATTGTTTACGTGAACTCGGGGCCGGCTAAACAAAGTTATGTTTTCGAAAAAAAATCAGATGTCGATACAAATATTCCGGTTACACCATACAAATTCGACATGCGGTTTGCACTTATTATTGGTAACGAAGATTATAGCTCGCACCAAACCGATTTGGTTTCGGAGGTTAATGTTGATTTTGCCCGTAACGACGCCAGTGCTTTTAAAGAGTATGCAATTCAAGTGCTTGGAATACCACAACAAAATATAATATTTTTACTCGACGCTACAACAGGTCAAATGAACCAGGCCATTTCAAAAGCTAACCGTATTATTAAAAACACAAATGGCAATGCCGAATTTTTTATTTACTACGCCGGCCATGGTTTACCCGACGAAAACACTAAAGAACCTTATTTAATACCTGTTGATGTTAGCGGAAAAAACATTACCGACGGCATATCCCTTAAAAGTATGTACTCAAGGTTAACCGAGTTTCAGTCAAAACGTATTACAGTTTTTATTGATGCTTGTTTTACCGGTGGTGCCCGCAACCAGGGCTTGTACGCCGCTCGCGGCGTTAAAATGACACCCAAAGAGGAGGTTGTAAATAATAATATTATTGTTTTTAACGCAAGTAGCGGCCAACAATCGTCGTTACCTTTTGCTGAGCAAAACCACGGTTTTTTTACATATTATTTGCTCAAAAAGCTTAAAGAAACTGGTGGTAACCTTACATACCAACAACTTGCTAAATATATTTCCGACAACGTTTCGTTGCGCTCGGTACTTATTAACGATAAAGAACAAAACCCTAAAGTTAATGTTAGTGCCGATATTATTGATAAGTGGGAAGATTGGCGGGTTAACGAGTAATTAGTAAAACATTAAAATTGCATTTGCAGAACCAAATTTATTATTATCATATTGTTGGCATTTATTTAAATATTAACAACTTACCTAAATAAAAACTAATCGAAAGATTAAATTTGTAACTGAACCATCCTGAAAATGGTTTACTATTCTAAACACTATCTCACCCCTGCCTCTCTTAAAAATAAGAGAGGAGCTGTACACAGCTTAACTATAATCTAAGTTGAGCGTTTTGAGCTAAACGAACAAACGCTTTACTTAATTATAACCCCGGTGTCGAGTTTGTTGTGTTTCACTAACTAATAAGTGTAGTTAAATACAAAATCTAAAATGGTTTAGCAATTAGCTCAATTTGGGTTATAATGTTTAATAAATTATCGGGTTACTATCAAGTCGGCTAAAACATTATCGCACAACATAATACCTTTTTGAGTGAGTTTAATTGTGCCGTTATCAATAGTTACAAGTTTGTTATTAGCATGTTTTTGTGCCAGTTTATTTATTATGTCCGCGTATTGTATCCCAAATGTGTTAGCAATATATTTGGTATTAATTCCCCACATAGTTCGCAGCGCGGTAATAAGGTAATCGTTAATTTTATCGTAAACCGTAAGTGTTTCGGTTTGCCAGTATTTTACACCTGTATTTAAGTAATTAATATAAAGTACAAGGTTGCTAATATTCCAGCTACGGGTATCAATATTGTACGAGTGTGCCGACGGACCAAAGCCAAGATATTTTTTTTGTTGCCAATAAGCTGTGTTGTGCCGGCTATACAAACCGGGTTTGGCAAAATTCGATATTTCGTAATGATCGAAACAATTTGTGTTGGCCCATTTATTTAGCAAATTAAACTGCTCTATACTTAGCTCCTCGGTTATAGGTTCTAATTTTTTATGGTGTAGGTTTTTATAAAAAACTGTTCCGTTTTCGTAAGTTAAATGGTATGCCGAAAGGTGCTGAATGTTAAGTTCGGCAGCTTTGTCGAGGTTAATTTGCCAACTATCGACAGTTGAATTTGGTATGCCGTAAATAAGGTCGATACTAATATTGTTGAAACCTGATTTTTGGGCTGTGTAAACCGCGCTTATGGCTTGCATAGCATTATGGCGGCGGTTCATTAACGCGAGTTCGGTATCGATAAACGACTGTATGCCTATACTTAAACGGTTTACCCCGGTTTTGGCAAGGCTTTCGACATAATTTGACGAAATGTCGTCGGGGTTGGCCTCGATAGTAATTTCGGGGTTATCGGCTATTTTGTAGTTGTTTTTTATCGATAATAAAATGTCGGCTATTTGGCTGGCACTTAGCAACGATGGTGTGCCGCCACCAAAATATATTGTTTCAATTGTTTCGGTTTCGAATATTTTATTTTTTGCTTCAATTTCAATTTTCAAGGCATCAATAAACCCGGTGGTTTTATTTAGCATGGTAGTCGAAAAAAAGCTGCAATAAAAACAACGTTTTTTACAAAAGGGTACATGAATATAAATACCGGCCATTAATTATTGTTGGTTTATCTCGGCTTTAAGTCGTTCGTTAAGTTCGTTTAGCCTCGATTTATCTTCGATAACCAACAAAACTTTTGGGGGCAGGTCGTCTTTACGAATAACTAAGTAATTCTCGTTAAGCCAATATTCTTTTTTTCGTTGTTTTATAAGTTGCATGCGTTTGCCGTCGCCACTGCGCAACATTTTTTCCCAAAACGTGCTAAATTCAACACGTTCGGTTTCGTTTTGTACATTAAATGCGTCGTAAAAGTTTCCAATCATGCTTTCGCGACTTGCGCCAAATAAAACTGTCATGGCGGGGCTTACATCAATAATACGGCCTTTAATGTCAAGCTCGGCCGACGGTATAGTGCCTTTAATTGCTTTAATTAACGATGCTAACGAGCTATAGCGTTTTTGTGCCTCTTCTTGAGTTGCGGTAAGTTCCTCAAGGTTTTGGCGCATTTCTTCTTCGTGTTGCGATAATTCGTCGGCTTGAAACTGCGATTGTTCAAGTAGTTTTTTTGTACGTACGTTTACTTTTACGCTTGCAATTACCGATGCAATGTTTTCGCAAAGTTTTTCGATAAACTCAACATGGTGGGGCTCAAAAGGTTTGTACGATAATATTTCGAAAACTCCTAAAGTTTGCTCGTTTATTGATATTGGTGCTACTAAAAGGTTATTGGGTTTTTTTTGGTTTTTCATTCCGGGCGACAAGCTGGCATAGTTTTCGGGTATGTTTGTAAGGTTAACAAGCTGGTTGTCAGATGCAACAAAACCAATAAGTTCTTTACCAATTTCAACCGATTTTGTAACCATAATAAGCTTACCGTAAGCCATTGCGGCTTTTAGGTGAAATATGTCTTGCGAAAACTCGTCGTATTCGTTTTTTTCGTTTATATAAATTGCGGCTTGGGCGGCGTCCATGTATTCAACAAGGTTATTAATAACATTAACCGAGAATTTTTCCATGTCGTTGTTGTCTTGCCGTATTATCTCGCCAAATTTGGCAAGGCCGTGAGTAACCCAGTTTCGTTTTTCATCTTCAACCTTTTTTTTGTCGGCCTCGTTTTTAGCTTTTATCAGGCTTGTGCGCATGTTAATAAGCGAGTTCCCGAGCGAATCTTTATCGCTTAGCAGCTCGTATTTCTCGTCGAGGTTGCCTGCGCCAATTTGGTTTGCAAAAAGTGCTGCTCTTTTTAAACCATTAACTAAATGGTTTATCGATTGGCCTATCTCGTTAATTTCGTCTTCAACCCTGAATTTTAATTTTTCAACGTCGTTAATTTTTCCTTCGGCTAATAGTTGTAGGGCTTTAGTGTTTCGTTTAAGTGGCCTCGAAATTGATTTTGAAATGGTTGTAATAAATATCAGTAAAATAACTATGCCTGCTAACCCGATAATTATAATATTAATAAATGCTTTGCGCGATTCGGACATAAATGTTGCTTTTGGCACATATAATAGTACCGACCACGGGTTGTTTTGGCCAAAAATTAAAGGTTCGATTGAATAAATACTTTTTTCAAGCGTACGTGGGTTTTGGGCATTAAACACGTGTTGAATTTTGTTTTTGGTTTTATCAATTACTTGCCCGGCTTTTTCAATTTCACTTGCATAATCAACAAAAAAGGCACCAGCATTTATGCTATCGGTCGATGCTACAATTTTACCATTGTTCGACAATATAAAAAAACCGCCATCGGCAAATAGCATGTTGTTTAAAATATAGTTTTTGGCGTAGTTTATACTAATGTCGAAACCTACAACGCCTATAATATTATCGTTAACAAAAACGGGGGCAATTATGGCAATTGTATTTTCGTCGGTTTTATTGTAATTAACTGTTTGTGGTTCGCAAATAATTACTTCGGTTGTTTGTGTTGCTAAATCAATTTCGCCCTGGTGTGCAGTTAATACTTGTTCAATATCAAATTGTTGTGGCGTGTTGTTATTCAATGCAATTGCGTGGTTAAAATCCCAGTTTATCTCTTCGGCGGTCAGTTCGTCGATACTATTATAATTAACCGATACCCATGCCGAGTAAATGCCATTTTGTTGGTTAATAATGTTATTAAGTTGCGATATAAAATATTTGTCGCGGTTTTGGGGCTCTATTTCATCAACGCCTGAAAAAAGCCGGGCAATGCTGTTTGCCTGTATTATATATTGGTTAAAATAAACCGATGTTTTATTAACAAACGCACGCGACTCGTTTGTAATAGCCTGTTTTGCATTGGTATTGCTTAAATTGTTTAGCTTAATGGCTACGTAACCTAAAGCAACAACATATATTAGTGCTGTTGTGCCAAGTATAAACAAAAGTAGTTTGCCATTTATTTTAAGTGTCATTTTCATCTGAAAATAGTTTTTAGTTTAATCGAATAACTTGCTTTGGCATGTTATGTAAATTTGCGATTTGTTATTTTTATTGTTTAGGTGTTTGTTTATGCAAGTATATTGTATTTTTATCGATAAAATTATTGCCATATTTAGGTACATGCAAGCCATTGTATGCTTTAAAATGGTTTAAAAAATGTTATTTTATTATATATCGGAACCTGCGGCTGGCAAATTTAACAAAGCACGCAGCTCGGTTTGTGCCAACTCCCATTGTTTATAAATTTCGGTAAGCATTTTTGGTATCTCAACAAAGTTTTTGCCTTCGTTAAGTATGCGCTCAACCCCGCGTAAATTTTCGTAAACTTTTTTAAGCCCCATGTAGCTCATTTTGGTTTTTAGGTTGTTAATTTTCGATTTAAGTTTATTGTAATCGCGCAACTTATGAACCTCGTTAAGTTCTTTAATTTGTGCTGGCAGGGTGTCGAGATAAAGTTTAAGAATGTTATAAATTTTTGTAGTGTCTTTTTTGTACACCATTTTTAAATAAGTAAGGTCAATAATTTCGAGCTTTGCATCTAAGTTTATCGACAAATTGCCAGCTTTTTGTTTTGACGGTTTTTGTTTTTTATCGTAAACGCCGTCTTGTACCTGTTTAATTTCGTATTCCACCTTTTTTTGTTCGGTTATGTCAATACCAACGCAAAGTATTTTTTTAATTGCACCGTACTCGTCTTTAACTGGTATATAAAGTTCGTGTATCCAGTATTCGCCTTTAGGGTTTTTAATAAATTCGATGTTTTCTTGTACAAAACCCCGTAACAAAGTATCCCAAAAACTGTTATGTTTAGCCTGGTCTTTTTCGTCCATAAATAAATCGGCCCGGTGTTGTTTGCCAATAAGTTGTTGTTTTGGCTGGTTTAAAACTTTGCTATAGTTGTCGTTAACATCAATAATGTGTTGTTTTAAATCGTATTCAACAATCATTAGCATTTGGTTAAAACCCTCGATAAGCGCGGTAAGTTCCGACTCGCGTTTAGCGGCCTCCTCTTGTGTTGCCTGCATTTCTTCCATATTTTGCCGCATCTCTTCTTCTTGTTGTTCAAGCTCTTCGGCTTGCTTGCGCGATTTGTCGAGCAATATTGTAGTTTGCAGGTTCGATTTTACTGTACTAATTGTTGATGCTATTGTTTCGGATAGTTTTTCGACAAAACTGATTTGATATTTTTCGATATTTTTTAACGATTCAATTTCGATAATGCCAATAATATCGGTGTTTAACATTAACGGTACAATTAATGCCGATACAGGGTCGCTTTTGCCTAACCCCGACGATATTTTGACATAATCTTTTGGTATTTCGTTAATGTATATTGTCTCTTTTTCTAATATACATCGGCCAACAATGCCATCGTTGGGGTTAATTGTTTTTTTAGAGTACTTTTGGGTGTTAAAGCCAATATGGGCGGCTAATTCAAAAACTGTATTGTTGTTATCGCTTTTAAGGTAAATACCGCCCATATGGGCATTTAGGTAATTAACTAAAGTTTCGATAATTTGATTTGTTAGTTGTTCAAAATTATCATTATCGACGCGTAAAATGCGGTTAAAAATATTCATTCCCTGCGATGCCCAGTTAAGGTGTTCTTCGTCGAGGGCGCGTATTTTTTCATCTTTAACAGCTTGTTGCAGGCTGTTACGCATCTCAATTATCGAGTTTCCTAAAACGTCGCCCGAGCTTGCAAGTTCAAATTTGTAACCGTAATTACCATTACCAATATTCTCGGCAAAAGCTGTAACGTTGTTAATACCGTCAATTAAAGTATTTACCGATGTGGCCATTTCGCCAAGTTCGTCGTTTGACCTAATGTACAGTTTCGATGTGTTGTGAACATCGCCCATTGCGAGCGAGTGTAAAATTAGTTTGGTGCGCCGTAAAGGTATGGTTATAATTAGCGAGTAAATTAGTACAACAATAAACAGTATTATTAAACCTACTATCGATATTATATGTACTACCCCGTATAAATTGTTTACCTGATTATCGATATCAACTAAGGGAACTTTAACAAGTATAGCCCAGTTTTTATTTGTTTGTCCAATTGTAAAAGGGGCAAGGGCATAATAAATACTGTCGTTTCCATACATGTCGGGCAAAGCGTATTCTGTTTGTTTGCCGTTTGCAATATTTTCGATAACATTAAAACGGTTTGCAATTACGGTGTCGGTTGTGCTTATATTTTTACCAATTAGTGTTAAGTTTGGGTGTGCCACAATTGTACCTTCATAGGTAAGTGCCATTATTTTGTTATCGTTGCGCGAGTTTAAGCTGTCAATAAGTTCATAAAAATTATTTAAACTATATTCAATTGCAACAGCTCCGCAAAATTGGCTGTCTTTTAAATGTGGTACCAATATTTGTGTACGTAGTTGTCGTTTACGCATTGCCGAGTTCGACGATATCCATCCGGCATCGGTAATAGTTTGCGTGTTGTTTGTTTTAATGGTATAATAAACACTCTCGTAATCGTCGCCGTTTAAGTCTTTTTCGGTTAGGTTTTCCGATATATAATCAATGTTGTTTTGGAATGTATATAAATCGCGGCCAAAGGGTTCGGTATACGTTGAGTCGGTATAGCTTTTCTCCCAGGTGTCCCAAACCGACAAAATTGAATTATTGTTTTGAGCTATTGTTTTAAGTTGAGGGTGTAAAATATTAATGTTAAGCTTGTTGTTGTTTGTGGCAGCTGCTGAGTATGTTTGAATTTTATTAAGCTCGGTTTCAAGCTGTGTTTTTAACAACGATGCATAGTAGTTTGCTTGATGGTTTATTACCTCGGCGGTTTCGGTATAAGCTACTTTCGAAAAATATACTTTTACAAGTTGGGCGGTTAAAAGTATTATTAACGATGCGGCTGCTAAACTTAACAGAATTAACCTGATACTGAGTTTTATCCGGAGTCTCATTTTATTAATGTCTTAAATAAAAAATACAAGTAATTATTACTTTATGTTTTATAAATATGCACCAATATAGGTAAAAAAGACCTTTAAGGTGTAATAAAAATAAAGTATTAAATATGGTTATTTTTTTTTTAATAGCCATACAATAGGCTGGTATTATCGAATATTCTTTTTTTCGAGAATATTTTGTTGCAGCAAAATTATTATTTGTAAGGTATAATTGTTTTACTGTTAGTAAAACTGTATAACCTAAGTTTAGCGGTTAAAGCTTAGCAAATAAACGCTTTACTTAGGTATAATCGCGATGCAGATTTTGTTGTGTTTCACTAACTAAGTGTAGTAAAATAACTGCAAAATCTAAATCAATTGAGCCATTAGCTCAATTTGGGTATAAGTATTATTAAATAAGTAATTTACAAGTGTTTGAATCCAATAATTTGTCTTACTTCGGCAATTGTTTTAGCTGCGCTCTCGCGTGCTTTTTCGCGTCCTTGTTTAGCTACGCGGCTTAAAGTTTGGCTATCGTTAACAAAGGCATCAATTTTTTCGCTAAATGGTGCAATAAAATTAACCATATCTTCGGCCAGTTGTTTTTTAAGCTCGCCATACCTAATAGAGCAATCGTTGTATTTTTGTTCAAAATAATCAACAGTATCGGTGGTCGATACTACTTTTAAAAGCTGAAAAAGGTTTTGAATAACTTCGGGTTTTTCCTGGTTCATTGTAACGGGACCTTGGTCGGTTACGGCTTTCATCACTTTTTTACGAATATTTTCGGGTTTATCGGCAAGGTAAATAGCATTTCCCTCGCCCTCTGATTTTCCCATTTTTCCTGCCCCGTTAAGACCCGGTATTTTAACCAATGTTTGTCCAAAGTTAAAGGCCTGTGGTTCGGTAAAATACTCTACGTTGTACATTCGGTTAAAACGGTTGCCAAAAGTACGTGTCATTTCAAGGTGTTGCTCCTGGTCTTTTCCTACGGGTACTTTTGTTGCTTTATGCAATAAAATATCGGCAGCCATAAGTGTTGGGTAGGTTAACAATCCGGCATTAACGTTTTGCGGTTGTGCCCTAATTTTGTCTTTAAACGATGTACATCGTTCAAGCTCGCCAATGTAGGCGTTCATGTTAAAAAACAAATAAAGTTCGGCAACTTCGGGTACATCGCTTTGTATATAAAGGGTACATTTTTCGGGGTCGAGCCCGGCTGCAAGATACTCGGCTAAAACTTGCCGTACATTACCGTTTAAATCGTTGGGTGTTGGGTGAGTAGTAAGCGAATGATAATCGGCAATAAAAAAATAGCAATTGTGCTCGTTTTGCATTTTTATAAAATTGCGCAAAGCTCCAAAATAATTTCCTAAATGTAAATTCCCTGTTGGCCTTATGCCACTTACTACTGTTTCCATTATATTAATTTTAAAATTCATGCAAAACTATAAAAAATGGCATCAATATTTTAACTGTAACATGATTAATTAATTTTGTTGCAAAAAAAATAAATTTATGGACAATAGGTTGTACAATGGCCAGTTTTTAAAACTAATGGCAAAAAATGCTAACCCTCAAAATATTAAACTTATAAAGCGTTTGCGCGATAAAAAGCCCGATAATTTTGACGACATAATGGCTAACTTGCATTACAACGCCTTTAAAAAGGTTGATTGTTTGCTGTGCGCTAATTGTTGCAAAAGTTTAGGCCCATTAATTACAAATAACGACATTACTTTATTGTCGAAACACTTAGGTTTAAAACAAAAAGTTTTTATCGATAGTTATTTACGTATTGACGAGGATAACGATTATGTTTTTAAAACAATGCCATGTCCGTTTTTAGAGCCTGACAATAAATGTAGTATATATGAATACAGGCCTAAAGCATGTCGCGAGTACCCACATACAAACCACAAAAAAATGTTAAAACTATTAAACCTTGCTTTAAAAAATATTGAAACCTGCCCGGCTGTTTATCTTATTTTTGATAACCTTAAGCAGCAATACAAATAAAAAACCGCTCGCGTTGCGGTGTCGGCTAACGGAGCGGTTTAATGTACAGGGATTTAAAATGAGCGTTTAAAAAGGCAATGAGCAGGGTTGTTGGTTTTCTCATAATTGATGATTGGTCGTTCAAAATAATAAATAGCAGTGATATTTAATAACAACCCCCTCATTGCCGGTTTTATTCTTAATCAACAAATAAAGAACTTTTTATTAACGGTGTAGTTTTATATTTATTATAACAAAAACCGTTTACACCAAATTGACGCTTGTAATTGGTTTTGGGTTGCTTTAATGTTATGTATGTAAATTGTATATATATTTACAGGTTTTATAATAAATGTTTTAAAATGGCCGTTTGGCAATTATTTACTATAATAAATAAGTTATATAATGGGTATTAACAATAAGCTTGGTTTTAAACTATTTTTATTACTGATAATATTATCAATTAACCTTAATTTTATTAATGCCCAAATTGGCGGCACACAGGTTTATGAGTTTTTAACCTTACCGGTGTCGGCACGTGCAGCCGCTTTAGGTGGTTCGGCAATTGCTATTAACGATAACGATATTAACCTGGCTACCGACAACCCGTCGTTGTTTTCGGCGCAAACCCATAATAAATTAAGCATTGCTTATTTAAACTACACATCGGATATTAACCTTGGTAATACACAGTACAGCCGTCATTATAATAATATTGGTACAGTTGGTGTGGGCTTGCGTTACTTAAATGGCGGTACGTTTATGTTGGCCGACGAAAATGGCAATATTTCGGGTCAATTCAGCGTGTCGGAACTTGCATTAAGTTTAAGCTATGCCAAACAATTCGACAGTACTTTTGCTATTGGAGCGAGCTTTGTGCCTGTTTATTCGCAGTTCGAGAGTTATAACTCGTTTGGGCTGTTAATGAACATTGGAGCTAATTTTACAACACGTAACAAGCTTACTACGGCTTCGATAGTTTTTAAAAATTTAGGCGCGCAAATAAGTGTTTACGATACCGAACGCGAAAAAGTACCTTTCGAGATACAGTTAGGTGTATCAACAAAGCTCGAACATGCGCCGTTCAGGTTTTCGATAGTTGCCCAGCAATTGCAAAAACCAAACCTTACGTTTACTAAATCGAACTATGTTAACGATTATAATATTGAACAAGAATACGAGGAAGTTGAAAAGGCTGAATTTTTAGACCAGCTATTACGACATTTTATTTTTGGTGTTGAATTTATACCTACTAAAAACTTTTTTATACGTGGCGGGTTTAATTACTACCGCCGACAAGAGCTAAAACTTGCCGATGCACCTGGAATGGCAGGTTTTTCGTGGGGTTTTGGCTTTAAGGTTTCAAAGCTCCAGTTTAGTTACGCAAATGCCCGCTATAACAATGCATCAATATCGAACCTGTTTTCGGTAACAACAAACCTAAGCAGTTTTATAAACTAAAAACTGTAGTTTATACCGGTACCAATAACATAAGTATCGGTTGGTTTACGATAACTAACCCTGCGTTGCTGGAACATGTAATAAATTTCGGCCGACAATTTTTTGTTAAAATTATACTCAACACCTGCAGTAAATCGTTTACGGTCGGTTGAGTTGCCCATTGGGTTATTTAAACTATGGAACAGCTCAACTGAAATATTTGGCGAAAAGTTTGTTTTATAAATGGCATATTTTACCGACAGTTTTGACCTTAAGTAATGTACCGGCGTTGAACCAAACATTTCGGGGTCGTAACTACTAAAAGTTGTTTGGTAACGCTCGCGAACCGAAAAAGTAAACTGGTTAAGTTTATAACGGCCAATAATATCGGTGTAAAGCTTGTGCGATTTTTCGAGCCCGGTTTTGTTGTCGTCGCCGGCCGAGAATCTGTAAAAAGCCCTAACTCTAAGGTATTTATTAAATTTATATCCAACGCCAAAATCGGTATTGGTTTCGTCGAGCATAGTTACATAACCCCCAATCCTAAATTCGTGTTTAAGATGCAACGATAAATTTTCAATAAGCTCTTTATCAACCGAAAACTCGTTCCAAAGTTGTAAATCATGAACTTGCGAAAATGTGTTGTTTGTAATAAATACTGCAACGCAAATGGCAAAAAATTTAATCTTATTCATTCGATATGGTCCTATATTCAATATCATCTTCGTGAGCCCAGTATTGCTGGCTACGAACAAAATAGACATATATTTTAGCAATATCTTTTTGATAATCGAGCGTGCCAACAACAATTTTGGATATTGTAATACCTAACCTTTTTTCGAGGTCGGCTTTAAGCAGTTCTTTATTTTCGGGTTTAACAAGTTCAATGTTCTCGTAATAAACAATTGTGTACGATTCGTTTTCGAGGTTCCTGATCCGTTCAATAGCCCAGGTAACAAACATAACAATAAAGTTGGTAAACAACAGTTCGGCGTAACTGACTTTTTTGTTTGCAAGTGCATTTACCACCGATAAACCTATAACAATAAACAAATAGGTCATCTCTTTAATTGGTATGGCATTGGTACGATACCGAATAATACCAAATACCGCAAACAAACCTAAAGCAAAACCCAATTGTAGTTTAACGCTCTCGAGCAAAAAGCACATCAAAAAAACTGTTGTACTAATAAGCAAAAAAGTGAATAAAAAGTCGCGCCTTTTTGTTTTTGGGTAGTATATATATCTTACAATAACAAGTGTTATCAAAAAATTAAAGGAGAACCTCATAACCAGTTCGCCAAATTCGGCCATTTTTAACAGCTCAATTCCAAATAATTCAGTTAGTAACATAGTTCTTAATAATTTTTTTGATAAATAATTTGTTCATTTTAAACGAGTTTTGTTTTAACCCGGGGTTTAAAAGAGCCATACCCATACAGTATTTGCTAAAACCGCGCTGGTAAACGCTTAAGTTTTTAAGTATTAATTGCATAGGTGTTTTACCTACGGTTTTTTCGCGCTTAAGTTCAACAATGCAAATTTGTGGCATTTCAACCTGGTTGTTGCTATTACTAAACCCTAAGCCAAAATCAATTGTTATGCGTTCGTTTGTTTTAAACGATGCAAGTGTAATTCGGTAAAAATGATTTTCCATAGCAACCTCAACAGGTTTTTGGGGCAAATTTACTTTCGAGCCCATAAAGCTTATATCGTTATCCGATAACGAACCATATTGCTCAACCTGAATGCGCGATTTTAGTGTTTTTCCTTTATTTGTTTTCCGCTTTATCTCTAAAAATGTACTATTAGTCGACAAATAAGTACGGTACCTTATTTTAAACCTGTTAAGCCTGCCGTTTTGGTGGTTTATGTATAGTTGGCGGTCGGTGGTGTCGATATAGCATGTTTTGTACCCCATAGCTTTTTGCCCGTCAATTTGAACTACAACATAATTTTCCATAGCTTTTTTAAGTAAAGCTGGAATTTTATGAGCCGGCATAACATATTTAGTGTCAAGGCGATTCATTAATTTAAGTGTGTCGAGCTCTTTTAACGATATATCCTGGAAACAGTCGAGCAATGAGTTTATTTCGTCGATAAATGGCATTGTACTATTCAAAAATTGTTATAAGTGGGGCAATAACATCTTGGCGGTTATCGGTTATACTTACATTAACTTTAACTGCTACAACCCCCGACGGCGATGTAAAGGTGCTGTCTTCGGAGTATGCAAAAATTGTATAGTCGCCTTTGTTAAGGTATTTAAAACGATAGCTACCGTCGTAGTTGGTTTTAAATTTGTCGGAGTAAACCGAGTCGTTACCATAAATAATAAAAACGTCTTGGTCCTGTGCCCAATATTCGGCCTTTAAAATTGTAAAATCGGCATTTTTACTGCGTACCAATACTTTTCCGGTAATTGTTGATGTGCCACCAGGGCCAGCCTCTTTTTGGCACGATAAAAATAAAGTAGTTGCAAATAATATTGCTATTGGTAATAATATGCCTTTTTTAATGTTCATTTTAGTATTTGTTTAAAATTTTCGTTTAAAGGAACTTATAATTTTTTGATGTTACAAATATGTTTCAACAAACCGGTTTAAAGTTTCAATATTTTTAATTAAAGTTTCAATTATGTACAATTATTAACTGTTAGGGGTATTTTATTGAAAAAACCATGCAAGTATATTTGGTAAAACACCTGCATGGTTTTTTAATATGTTATACAATTACCTATAATCCGCATGTATATTTTTCTAACCACATAGAGCACAGATTTCACAGAGAATAACATCACTGTTTTAAATGAGTCAAGCTTTTCGGTTCACTTTATTCTCTGTGGTTTGTAGTATTTTACTTGCAGATTTTAGGAATTATTACCTAAGTTGAGCAGTTTGAACTAAGTGAACAAGTACTTTACATTGGGTTAACCCCGATGTAGAGTTTGTGGCCATTAACAAACGTAGTTCAGTTTAAGGCTCACAAAGTATTTATTGTGAGCGTTAATAGCTCAATTTGGGTGTTATTTTATTAAAAAGTCAAAATTGGCGGCAGGTTCAATTTCGTAAGGATTTTGCCCGTGTTTAAAAATTCGAAGTGGTAAATTTCCTTTGTACTTTACTGTATTATTATCGACAAAAAACATGCAGCCTTCGCGTAAGCCTGCAACTGTAATGTAAGGGTTAGCTACTAAAAATTCCATAATACGGTCTTCACGGGTTTCGCCACCATGCCCATCGGGGTTTTTGTCAAGATAATGCGGGTTTATTTGGAAAGGCACTAAGGCCAGGGCATCAAAACCCCCGGGGTCCACAATAGGCATATCGTTAGTTGTTTTTATAGTTGGGCAGGCAACATTTGCGCCCGCGCTCCAGCCAATATATTTTGTACCCGACAATACTTTTTTGCGTATCGCGCCAAGCAGGTTGTTTTGGCGCATAAGTTTTAAAAGCTGCCATGTATTACCGCCGCCAACAACTATTGCACTTGCATTATTAATGGCTTCAACAGGGTTTTCGAAATGGTGTATTGATACAATATCGTGCCCAATTTGGTTAAAACGGGTTTTAACTTTTTGCTCGTAAGTATCGAACGAGAATGTTACACCAGCATAAGGAATAAATAGGGCAGTAACTTTTTGGGTTCCCAAAAAATTTGCAATGTCGGTTTTAGGATAATCTAAGTACTCTTGTCCGGCCATTGTCGAATTACTTATTAGCAGTAGTTCCATAATATTATTTTACTTTTTAGTTAGCGATAGTTATAGATTGTTTTTTGCTAAAATACAATTTATTGGTTATTAGGTTATAAATTTACATTTGGTAAAATTAATAAACTATGAAAAACCCATGTATAATGCTTAAATAATAATTTACGAACAATATCGAGATTAAAAGGAAAACCATATACCGATAGTTCGTTGTTTTACGAATTAGGAATGCATATTGCAGGTATCGTTTTATTACCAATAGCAATGCTTACCGGTGTTTGTAAAAGTATTTGGGGTGTTTTAAAAAACTAATGTATGTAACTACGTAAAAAATTGAGTGAGTATATAAAGCCAAACACTATTTACAGGTGTTTGGCTTTAAATTTATTATTGCAGGTTAATTGTTTTGTTAATTATATCGGCCCATTTTTCAATGGCTTTAAGTTCGTCATAAAACTGGATCGATACCTGGCTGTTATAAAACTCAGAAACGGCATTTGGCATATTTTTATCGACATTATAAAATACCAATTCAAGTTTATCGATAATTATACTGTTTCCAACAGTTTTTGATGTTTTATCAACTTTACAGGCTTTTATACCGCTTAGGTTAATACATTGTTCAAATACTTGGTTATTGATATTTTTATGTAAAAAAAACATTGGTTTACTATAGTCGATACCAACAATTAAATTACCAATAATTTGATGCTGATTAATTAAACAACCATTGTTTTTTGCCAAAGTTGTAAGTGTTGATAGTTTTTTTTTGTTTTTGTTTTTTTGTGATACGCCCATAATAACAAAAGGCATAACACACAGGGCTACAATAAAAGCCCCAATTATGATGCTACTTAGTTCCATTTTTAATATTATAAATAATTAACAATGCCTTGGTAAAATAAGGCTATAATAAATATTATACTAAACCCCAAGTTGAGCTAACAGCTCAATTTGTAATTGTTTTGTTAGCATTTCACTTTAACCCAAATTGAGCTATTCGCTCAATCGATTTAGATTTTGTATGTATTTCACCAACGAAGTGCAGTGAAATACATCAAACTCTATATCGGGGTTATACCTAAGTAAAGCGTTTGTTCATATAGTTCCAATCACTCAACTTAGGTTTAACTGGTTAGTGAAACACAAAAAAATTACATTAGGGTTATACCTGAGCAAAGCAATTGTTAGTTAAGCTTAAACAGCTTTGCTTAGGTAAAAACTATTACCAAAACCAATGAAAAGGAAATAGTAAATCGCTTTTCGTGTGGTTAACTAAATACTTTAGCGAAAATTTAATATAATGCGAATACCCTGTTTTAATAATATTATTGTATACGTTTTCAACAGCTAAATACTTGTTAAAAAGTATTTTATAAACAGGAACGGGATAATTATTAATAGTATTAA
Source organism: uncultured Bacteroidales bacterium (assembly GCA_964544385.1). GTDB lineage: Bacteria > Bacteroidota > Bacteroidia > Bacteroidales > SZUA-534 > CAZJCR01. The sequence continues at coordinate 18,925 of CAZJCR010000001.1, read as the reverse complement.
CCGAGTTTTCGGTTTTTATTGGCAGGTTAAAATTATAACAAGCAGTAAATACAAAATTATTATTGTTGTTGGTTTCAACTAATACATTTTTTTGCAGGTTTAGTACTTTGTGCCCATTTACATAACCTGCCACGTACAGCAATACTGTAAGTAAAAACAACAATAATATTTTGTATCTGTTTTTCACGCTGCAAATGTAAATATTAAAGTACGTAAAGGCTAAACATTTTTGTTAATACAAATATTTAGTTCGTCAAATCCTTCTTCGTTGTCCGACAATACCAACATAATATCGTTAGGTTCAATAACTGTTGAACCACTTGGCGTAATATATTTGTTATCGCGTTTAATCATTGCAATTATAAAGTTTTTCGGAAAATTTAAGTCGATAATACGTTTGTTAACAGCATAGCATCCGGGCAACACTTCAATCTCTTTCATGGCGGCTTTAGGAATTCCCGAAATAAATTTCTCGATATCGGAAACCGGTTTTACTTTTTCGGGCAACGACACATGAAACCATTTAGCAAATGTTGAAAGGGTTGTCCCTTGTATTATTACCGATGTTACTGATATAAAAAATACAATGTTAAAAATAGCATTTGCTTTGTCGATACCAGCTAATAACGGGTATGTTGCAAACACAATTGGCACCGCCCCGCGCAGCCCTGCCCACGATATATAAAGCCGGGTACGTAGTTTAGTTTTAAAAAAGGCCAGGCTTAAAAAAACACTTACCGGACGGGCAACTAAGATTAAAAATACCGATATTAAAAGGCCAATACCAATAAATGGCAGTATTTGCGATGGAAAAACAAGCAAACCTAAAGTTAAAAACAATACTATCTGCATAAGCCAGGCTAAACCATCGTACATTTTTAATATTGTGCGTTTATGTATTATATCGTGGTTACCTAAATATACTGCACAAATATATATTGCCAAAAACCCGTTACCACCAATAAAATTTGCCGACGAGTATGTAATAAACATTAATGCAATTACTAATACCGGATAAAGCCCTTCAAAATCGAGTTTTATTTTATTAATAATATATTTACTTGTTACAGCAAATAACAAGCCTGCCAAAGCACCTAATATCATTTGTTTAAAAAACAAAGGTATTATTGATATAAAACTTTGGTTTTGGTTGGTAACTAATGTTAAAAAGGCAATGGTTAGTACAAAAGCCATGGGGTCGTTGCTGCCGCTCTCTAACTCGAGTGTTGGCCTTAAATTGTTTTTAAGTGCAAGGCTTTTTGAGCGTAAAATTGAAAATACAGCTGCCGCATCGGTCGACGATACTATGGAGCCAAGCAACAGGCTTTCATATATAGTAAAATCGGTAATAGCCCAAACAAAAGTACCAAGGGTTATGGCTGTTAATAAAACACCTATAGTTGATAACATGAAACCTTGTTTAAGTATTGGTTTTACTGTTGGCCAGTTTGTGTCGAGTCCACCCGAGAAAAGAATAAAGTTTAGCGATATTATACCAATAAACTGGGCGGCCTGCGGGTCGTTAAAGTTAATGTTGCCAATTCCGTCGCTGCCTGCAAGCATGCCTACGGCTAAAAAAAGCAGTAATGTTGGCACTCCGTATTTAAAGGCTCGTTTTGCTACAAAAATGCTTATTAGCAATAATATTGAGCCTATAAGCAGTATGTTGTCAATTGTTAAGCTCATTATTTTTTTTAGTTTCGATAAATATAATATTAATCGATAAGTTTTTGATATTTAAATTTATTGGTGTAAATAATTATGCATTTTATAATGAGTTAAATGGGTTTAAAGTAGCTAAGTAATTGCATAAAAAAACCGGCTGGCCTTATTTAACAAGGACAACCGGCTCATATAAGTATTAAAAAAACTAATATAGTTCAATATCGTAAGGTACACGGGCTTGTTTGCCCTGTAATTTATTTATATGGTTAAGTTGTTGATAATAAATATAATTTACGCCTAACTCGGCTTTTATAATTCGCATTTTAACCTGGCCCGTAAGTTGTTTTATAAATTCCTCCATTGGGTCCGACATTTCGGGCAATTCAATAGTTTTGTAATCGTCGATACCGGCTTTTTGTGCAGCAATTTCAATAGCTTTGTTTAAGCCGCCAAACTCGTCAACAAGGCCAATTTGTTTCGCGTTAATACCGCTCCAAACTCTACCTTGGCCAATGCTGTCAACAGCCGAGGTTGTCATGTTACGTCCTTGTGCCACGTGGTTAATAAACTCGGTGTAAATATCTTCAACGCTATTTTGAATAATGTCTTTTTCTTCGGCAGTAAATGGGCGGTTGTTGTTTGGCATATCGGCAAATTTGTTAGTTTTAACCCCGTCGAAAGTAAGGCCAATTTTTTGGTTCATAAATTTTTGGGTGTTAAACATTAATCCAAAAACGCCAATTGAGCCGGTAAGTGTTGCCGGGCTTGCTACAATAACATCGGCAGGGCAGGCAATGTAGTAACCGCCCGATGCAGCGTAATCGCCCATTGAAACAACAAAGGGTTTTACTTTTTTAGCCAAAACGGCTTCGCGCCAGATAATATCGCTGGCAAGCGCGCTGCCACCGGGGCTGTTTACCCTTAAAACAATTGCTTTAACAGTGCTGTCGGTGCGTGCTTTACGTATAGCTTTCGATATTGTTTCGGAGCCAATAACCTGGCTTTCGCCTTTTCCCATCTCAATTTCGCCCGATGCGTAAATAACAGCAATTTTTTGCCTTTTGTCTTTTTTTGCTTTTACATTTGGGTTTACATTAAAGTATTTACCAATACTTACTGTTTCAAGTTCATCAACATTTTTTGCGCCGGTTGCCAACACCAGTTCGTCAAGCATTTCGTCTTTATATTTAACTCCATCAATAATATTTAGTTCAACAGCATCTTTTGTATTACGAACTAAAAATTTATCGGCAATTTCGTTAACGCGTTGGGCGGTTAGGTTACGGGCTTGTGCAATATTGTTTGCCATATAATCCCATATCGACTGAACATATGTAATTGTCTGTAATTTGTTGTCGTCGCTCATTTTGTCGTAAATAAAAGGTTCAATGGCACTTTTATATTTACCGTGTCTAAAAATAACGGGTTCGATACCCAGTTTTTCTAAAGTATTTTTATAAAAAGTAATGCGCGAGCTTAAGCCTTTAATTTCCATTTCGCCAACGGGGTTCATATAAATTTTGTCGGCAGCGGTGGCAAGGTAATAAGTTTTTTGGGTAAGATACTCGGAGTAAACATAAACAAATTTGCCGCTTTGTTTAAAGTCAATAATTGCCTGCCTAATGTCGTCGATAGTGGCAAAACCAGCCGGGGTATGTGTTAAGTCTAAATAAATACCTTTAATATTTTCGTCGTCTTTGGCTTTTTTCAAATTGTCAATAATTTGGGTTAGCCCAAGTGGTTGTTGCGAGTCGAGCGATGTAAAACTAAAATTTTCGAGAGGGTTGTTGCCTGCACGGTCAACAATTTGCTGGTCGAGTTTCATAACCAAAACAGTGTTTGGTTTAATTGTTACAGTTTTGTCGCCCGATATTGATGATATTGCACCAATAATGCCAAAAGTAACGAGCAACGTAACAAATGACCATACAAAAATACCTGCAATAGTAGCTAAGGTATATTTTAAAAAACTTTTCATAATAGTAAATATTAGTTTATTAATTTTTAACAGTGTTTTTGACGCCCGAAAAGTGTTTAGGTTACATATTTAGGTTAAACTTTTTTACCGTCGAAACTGGTAGGCGTTTACATATTCGCGCCCTACATAAATACCAACGCAGCCACGTTGTATTTTTTGGTTTTGCTCAACCGATACTTTTATTGTAATTAGTTGTGTTTTGTTTGGGGTTGCAAGCCAATAGGTGTTATCGGAGCTGCGGCTATCAAAAACCACGTCGTTTATTGTTGTGGTTTCGCGAGCCCAAGTGGTGTCGGGTATAGTTTCCTGCCCAATAACAATACGGTCGCCATCGGTGTTGTATAAAAAGAAACCGTTCGGGTCTTTTTTATAAACCGGTACTGTTTTAGTTTGGATAGACTCAACTATTCGGGTAAATTTTTTACGTGGCACTATAATATCATAATCAATACGCCCAAGTTTTTGTTCGCCAACTACAAAAATGCGGTAGTTTTGTTTCGAGTACAATACTATGTTTATCGATGTTGTATCGCCATTGCTAAGTTCAACAAACATTGATTGGCCGCGGTAATCGTAATCTTCTTTAAGTTCTTTGTCGGCAAGTTTCTTTTTTGAGCAATTTTGTGCTGCTGTATGTTGCACATTAATTGTTAATAGTAACAGTATTGATACAATTTTTATGATAGCCGTTATTTTTGGGTATATTTTGTACATGTTTTGCGTGCTAAACTAAGTTAACTATGTTGTTACGTAGTGTTTTTACTTTATTGGCAATATTAACAAACTGTTGTTTAGTAATTATCGTGTTTTCGTTGTTAAAATATAACTCGTCAAATGCCTCCTGAATATCTTTAAGGTTAATAATTACCGATTCTATATTTTCCGAAACGTTATTCTCCGACAAAAAATTAATAAGGTTTTCGAGCAGTAGTTGTTGGTCGGCCACGCGTTCAATAAGCATTGTGTCGGTTCTATAATCGTTAACCGATTCGATAGTGATATAAACACCTTCAATCCAGCCGCCGGCCAGTATCATTCCTTGTAAATCGGTAAGGCCCTGATCCTCGATAAACTGTAGTGCCCCGTTATACGATTCACTGGTAATATCGATAAGCGAATCGATATTGTTAAGGTTTTGATTAACGCGGTTTGCAATTGTTTGGCCAAAGCCTTCGTACAGGCCTAAATCGGTAGCTAATTTTTTTGTGCAGCTAAAATATTGTATCGATGCCTGGTTGTCGGCAAAAACCGAGCAATAAGCTAAATCGGCCGCGTAAATGCCAAAATTTAATGCTTTTGCTTTTTTTGTTTGATAAATAGAAAGGTTATTTGGTTTGTTTAATACCTGTGGCAAGTATTTGGTGTTTGTTTTACCTAATAATACAAATAGCTCAATGGGCGATGGTATACGATAGTTTACACCAGTATTTTCAACATCAACAAAATTCTCGAAAAGTATATCGTTTTTATCGTTTTTATTGCTATTGTTTGTTTTGTCGAACTTACAGCTTTGTATTATTATCGATATAAAAACTATACATAAAAACCACTTTGTTTTAACCATAAGTGTTATGTTTAATAAAGTTATGAACATGTTTAAATTATACACACGCGTTTTGTAATACTATTAAATTGAGCGAATCGCTCAATTTGGGTACTAAACACTAACAATGTAATGTTTAAAATAGTTCAAATTATAGTAAATCGGTCAAATTTAAAAATTAATTTTATGGGTTTACTACAATTGTTTTTAAGCATTAATAATTTTAACCAAATTTCATGTCACCCTGGCTTGTTGCAATAGTTTAAAACTCGCTATATTCGTCAATCATAGGGTTGTTTTTAAAACCGTTTGCTCCAATAATAATGTTAAGGCCAAGTACAACATTAAAATTATTAAACCTGCTTGGGGCTATTTGGTTGTCGAGTATTTTTTCGCCATCAACATCAATGGTGTAATACCTGTACGAGTAAGGAATATAATCGAGTGCCATATAGTATTGTATTAAACCACCACGCAAACCCAATCCAAAACCGCACGATGCAACACCGGTTAACGACACTGTTGTGTTTATGTTAGCAGTAAGTACATGGTAAAGGTTTAAATTTGCCGATGCGTTAAACTCCTGCCTTACATCGTTACGGTATATCGACGTGCGCGACAATAGCCCCACGTTAAAATAGTGGTTTACGTTGTATTGCGCGCCTAAGTAAATTTTTGTGCCTATTGATGTGGCAAACGGTTGGTTGCTTTTTTTTGTATTGACAGCAGTTTTTAGCGAGTCAATAATTGCATCGGCTGCATTGCCTATACTGTCAATATTGCTACCGTCGATATTAATACCCATAAAGTTGTACGTACCATTTGCCGATATTGTATTAAGGTTACTGTTCCAGCGTATAAAACCTAAATCGATAACCGATGCCGAGAATTTCCAATCGCGGTTGTATTGGTAAACAGCACCAAAATCGATAGCCAAACCGGGGTTACTAAAGTTTAAAAGCCCGTATTTAATGCCATCGTCAACCCCCTCGACAAGTAGTTTTAAACTGTCGGGAATGCCTTTGTCGTTCGAATAAACCTCAACCGGTGCCGACATGTAAATTGCTCCATCTATGTTAATATCCCAAACATCGCGGCCGGTATTTAGTTTTAGCGTGGTAATATCGGTTTTAACCGATGCAAGGCCTTGTAAAATTTTAACATTTGCACCAATACGCAGGTTGTCCATAAATTTGTATGAGTAACCTGCCGATATTTCGCGATAGTAATTGGCGTTCAGGGCAAAAGCCGAAAGCTCGAGTTGCGAACCATCGGGGAAACCTTTATCGAGTATTGAGAAAAAACTTGCTGGCATGTTAACCGATTGGTTTAGTTTTTCGGCTATACCAAAGGTAAAATAACCTTTTTTGCCGCTAAAGCCAAAGTAAATATCTTGTACCGATTGCTCGAGCCTAAGGTTTGCAGCTTTTTTAATCATGCGGTCGAATTTCGAAAAATCGTACTCGGGATTTGTGAATGTGCCCCATTTTCCGGTGCTGGTTTTCTGAAAAATATCGGAACCTACCATATCGGAGTAGTAGTTAACATAAACCATGTTTGCAACCGGTATGCCTATAAAACTGTTGGCGCGTGGTGCATTTGCCGGGTTTAGCATTACCGACTGTGGAACGTTTTCGAGATAGTATAACGACAGTGGGTGTTGTGAGTATGCTGTTGTAACCATAATTAAGGTTATTAGGGGCAATATGGCGTATATTTTTTTCATCATAATATTTTTTTGTTTTTGTTTTTACTGTTTGCAACTTTTTAACGGGTTAACTTTTTTGTTGTAATTTTTATAGTTGTTTAACCCATAAAATGGTTTTGTGTTTTGACAATAATTTATTTATTGGCACTGCTTTTCATCGATACATCAAAATCAATTTTTATGTAGTTGTCTTGTTTTAGCTTAACAAAATCGGGGGCAGCTATTGGTCCCGTGCTTAATTGGGTTGCTACTAATATTTGTGTTACATTTTGTTCAACTAATTTTTTGGCCAACTCACCGGTAATAACCACGTCGGTTTTCGATTTTACAGGGTTTGTGGCATCGCCCGATGTTAAAAGTGTTTTTTTACCGTTGTAACAATCGGTACTATTTGTTTGGCAACTAAACAGCGAGTCAACAATTGTTCCGTTTTGCTTGGCAAAATATGCCTGTACCGAAACGTTAAATGGCAAGGCGTTTTCAAAATCAAAGTAAAGGGTTATGTTGTCAACGTAGTTAACCATCGAGCTGTCGGGAAGCATTTTGGCAAGGTTAAATCCAATAGTATCGGTACGGTTATAGTTGCTGGTTTTAAACCACATTGGAACCCTAATGCCAAGGTCAAAGTATATTTTATCGGTACCATTGTTGCGTAGGTAATTTTGCTTTACAACGCCGTCGGGGTTTATGCGGGCTCCTATCTCGTAATAAATGTAATCGGGAAAAAGGTTAATTGCATCAACAAGGTTCGAGTTTTGGCTGTTAATAACTATACTGTCGGACCCCGGGGTAACGTTACCATTATTGTATTTTCCTGCCGATATATCGATAGTATTGTTGCCTAAAAAGCTAAGTGGAACTTGTTGGTTTTTGGTTGTGTTTTTAAAAAGCATCGAGTCGAATGTAACATTAAAGGGTATGTCAAAGTAATTTGTTATACCAAGGTTAATAACCAATTCTTTAAGTTGTATAACGTCAACAAGGTTCATGGTTTTAAACATTTCAATATTCATGTCCTGCGACAGTTCAAAAACATCCATGCTTCCAAAGTATCCCCAAATTTCGCTTGGGTTTAGGTTAACCATTTGAATTCTTAGCTCAATTTTGGAATTGTTTGGTATTTGTTGGTTACCATCAACATTAACAGTTGTAACAACACGGTACGACGAAAAGTCGTTAATGTTCATTATCATTCTAAACATTGCCCCGCTAATATCTAATTGTCTTGTTTCGGTAGTAATTGGCCGTTCAATTGTAATTGGCGAACCATCGGGCATTGTAAAGTCGGGGAAAGTAATTTTATATGTTCCATTAATATTATTTGGGAAAACAACCGACGTGTTTAAAAAGCAACTTGAAACTAACATACTGTCGAGCCTTTGGTCGCGTGTTGATGTTAGCACAATTGTATCGTTAAAAACAAAGGCGGCTTTAGCCGATTTTTTTTTGTTATTAAGGTAGTAGTGCCGGGTAACCTGGTTAGTGTCGAGGCCGATAATTTTGTCGTAACCAACATTAAAAGTTGTGTCAATTTGCAAATTAATCAGGCCTTGGTTATCGATATAAATGTACGATGTTGAATCAATCATATCGAGTAAATCGTCAACACCAACGTTTATATTAGCAATTGGTGCGGCAATGTCCCAGGCTCGTCCAATTTTTTGAGGGTCGGTAACAACAATTTCGTCTTTAATACAGCCTGTAAAAAATAGCGTTGTTACTAATGCCGGTATTAAAATATTTAGTTTATGTTTTTTCATTATTGCAGGTTTTAATGGTTTATTTCGAATCTTTTTGGCCTAACACTTTAATTTCGACCCTACGGTTTTGTTCGCGCCCCTCGGGGGTATCGTTAGGTGCAATTGGCTGGTCAAAACCATAACCTTCGTATTCAATACGGTCGTCGATAATGCCGCGCGATACAAGGTAGTTTTTAACCGTTAATGCTCTAAGTTTCGATATTTTTTTGTTTACCGATGAACTTCCTACATTGTCGGTATGGCCCGATACTTCGATCCGGATATCGGGGTTTTTGTCGAGCAGGTTGGCAAGTTTGTCGAGTTCAACAAACGATTCGCTGCGCAGGGTTGTTTTGCCGGTGTTAAAAATTATGTTTTTAATAACAATTTTAACCCCGGTGTCCATTTTTTTAAGGCCAAAGTTTTTAATTGCAACGGTTTCGCCTTGGTTAAAGCTAACAGCATCGTTAGCAAAAAAGTACCCGTTCGATTCAACCTCGACAATGTATGGGCCTGAATTATCAAAAATTGCTGTGTATTTGCCTGTAATACTGTCCGATACTACAATTGTATAAGGTTCGCTGTTGCCGGGCTTGTAAAAGCTTAAAGCTGCATAAACTGCTTTTTGGCCTTTATCGTCGGTAATAAGGCCCGACACGGTATAGTCAACGCGGCTTATTTTTAGTTCAAAGTTTTGATTTATAACACTGTTTGTTTCGTTTTTGGCATTAATCGGCAGTGTTGCACCAAAATAGTTTTTGGCGTTTACGTCAATAACCATATCAAATTTGTCTTCAAAAGTAAGCCTAAATGCACCATTGTCGGCTAACGAGTTTGTGCGGCTTAAAACCTGGTTTGTAACAGGGTCTTTTATTAGTATTTCGGCACTAATTGGTTTATGGTTGTCAATATCGGTAACAATACCCGCCAGGGTAAATGGTGATTTTAGTTTTTCAAGTTTATAGTCGTACACTTCGGTTGAGTATTTTATTTTAGGGCAAATAATATCGGCACTAATCGATTTGTAACCGTCGTACGATACTTGTATACCGTAGTTTCCGGCATCGTCAAAATCAATCATGTAAATACCCGAGTACTCGTCAACACCTGTTTGTTTTATAACCTTATTTGTGTTTTTGTCATAAATTGTAACAGTAGCTGCAAGTGTTTTTGAATTTGCCGAATCGACAACCGAGCCAATTAGCTTAAATGGCACGCGTTTGTCTACCTGAATTTTGTAAATATCGTAACCGCCATAACCACCTTGCCTAATGGTGCTGTATAATGCTACAAGGCTGTCGGCGGTTGGAAAATAAAAAAGTTCGTCGGCAGGGCTGTTAACCGGGTGGCCAAGGTTAACCGGTTTTGTCCACTCGTTGTTAACTTTTACCGATTTGTAAACATCGTAACCGCCTAATCCCTGGTGGCCTTTCGACGAAAAGAAAATCGTGTTACCGTCTTTTGTAATGTAAACGCCCTCCTCGTCGAACGGCGTGTTAATTACATCGCCAATATTTATAGCTTCGCCATAGCGATGGCCTTTTTTATGTTTTGCCACCCAAATATCTTTGCCACCAAACCCGCCGCGCCTGTCGCTGACAAAATAGGCGTTGCCTGCATTATCGCAACTAAACGATGTTTCTTTGTAAGCAATATGGTTTATGCCGCCTGCAAGTTTTTTTGGTTTTGCCCATTTTCCTTTTTTAAATTCGACAACCATAATGCTGCCATTATCTTTTTTTCCTTTATAAACATAAAATTGTTTTGTGTTTTTATCGATACCTGCCATGCTCATATTAACCGATGCCCTGGTTTGCTTAATGTCGTCAACATTGTCGGCGTTTCCATCAAGGGCATTTTGCGACAAAAGTACACGTTCGTTAAAACTAAAACGCGACACCCGGCGCGACGGTTCGTTAACCGGCCGTTTTGATGTAAAGTATAATGCCTGGTCGAACTCGGCAATATATGGGGCGTAATCGTCGTAATAACTGTTAACAATTGGCCCTAAATTTATTATGTATGCGGGCAGGCTGTCTTGCATAAGCAAAGCCCCGTTTTCACATTCGGCAATAAGCTGGTCAATTCGTTTTTTTGCATCAAATTGTTGCCATTTTTTAAGTTGTGCCAGGTAATCAATATATGCTTGTTTGGCGTTAGTATAATCGAGGTTATATTGATATGCCCTGCCAAGCATTAGGTAATATTTTTTTGATACAAGGGGCGAACTCTCTTTTAGGTATTTAAGTGCTGTTTTTTTATTTGATGACGATAGGTAGCAAACACCAATTTTAAAATTTAATGCCGCGTTGGCGGGGTTGTAATTGTAAACCCGTAGGTAGTGTTTTAATGCTTCGTCGTAAAGGCCTTCGCCTTTTTTGTAGTAGCTCTCGGCCTGGTTAAAACTTTTCCAGGCCTCTTTTTGCCCTATTTTGTTCGAAAATAAATTCTTTGTATCAATTTGCGGGTTTATTTGCGCAATTGTAACCGAGCAAATTAAAAATGATAACGATAGCAGTAATATTCTCATCATAATAAAAATTAATTTTTTTGAGTAATAACAGTTTGCACCCAAACTAATTTTAATGCTGGTTGGCTAAAATAAAGTACATGGGTAATACATAATATGTTTTGTTGTTATTTTTAAACTTATTTAAATAGTTAGCTAAATTTTGTTTATCGAAAAAATACTCGACAATGAATAAGTTTTATTTATTAATTAAATGTAATAAAAAATAATACAAATACTGAAAAACACTTAATACAAGGATACGAAAAATTAGTAATTATTGTAAACTGTTTTTAATAATTTGGATAAACGTATATAAAAATTGCTGAAAGTAATAACATATTTACACAAACATTTTTGTAACACCCAAATTGAGCAATTAGCTCAATCGATTTAGATTTTGTAAGTACCTAAAATCAGCAAGTAAAATACTACAAACCGCAAAGTTCGACTCATTTAAAACATTGATGTTTTTCTATGTGCTCTCTGTGGTTAGAAAAATATACTTGCGGATTTTAGGAACAAATATAAAGCTAACCAATTTTAATAGCACCGGCAATACAAGCTTTACAAATGTTTTGTACAGTTTTTTTGTCGGAGGTAAAAATTATATGGTAATATAAATTGTTTTTACTTGTTGAGTCGAGTAAAATAGCTTTGCCCGACATTGTATCCATGTTAAAAATATGTGGAGCCATTGCGGCACAAGCACCACAACCCGTGCACATATTCGGGTTATAAACAATTTTGTTCATTTTGTTATTGCATTAGCCCGGGAGTAACCGGCACAAGTTTATAAAGTTTATCGCCGCGCCGTACAAGTTTATCAACACTAACCGAAAAAACATCGCCTTTAACAGCCCTTGGTAAGGGTTTTAGGTCAACCCTTATTTCGGGCATATTAATTTCAATAACTCCGGTTGTTTCACCAATAATAAGGGCTTCGTCGGCAAAATTAATTTCACCGCTTTCCATTGTAAATTCGGCAACCTTAATTTTCGAAAAATAGTTAGTGCATTTAGCAATATACTGTTTGCGCTTAGTTGCAAGCGAGCCATAAATACCGCTCCACTCGCCAAGTTTACGGCCCATGTAATAACCGTCCCAAAAACCGCGGTTAAATACAGTTTTTAGCTTTTCAATAAAACTGTCAATTTTTTGTTGGCTAAAAGTTCCGTCAAAAACCGAGTCAACAGCTTGTTTATAAACCGATACTACAGTATTTACATACTCGGGGCCGCGTGCTCTTCCCTCAATTTTAAGTACCTGTATGCCCGACATTAAAACCCTGTCGATAAAAGGCAAAGTACATAAATCTTTTGGCGACATTATGTACTCATTATCAATTTCGAGCTGATAACCACTCTCTTTTTCGGTTACAATGTAGCTTTTTCGGCATGTTTGCATGCAAGTTCCTCGGTTTGCCGACGCGTTTTGCTCGTGCAGGCTCATGTAGCATTTGCCCGAAACAGCCATGCACAAAGCACCGTGTACAAAAGCCTCAATTTGTAACAGGTTTCCTTTAGGGCCGCGTATTTGTTCCGAGTTTATAATTTGCGATATATCGGCTACCTGGTTTAGGTTAAGCTCGCGGGCTGTAACAATTACATCGCAAAAATTAGCAAAAAAACGTACAGCCTCAATATTTGTAATATTTAATTGTGTTGACGCGTGTATTTCGGCACCGCGTTGTTTGGCATATTGTAAAACAGCAAGGTCAGATGCAATTATGGCCGAAATACCGTTATCAACCGCAGCATCGATAACTTTACGCATTAGCTGCAACTCGTGGTTGTAAATAATTGTATTTACTGTTAAGTATGCCTTTACGCCGTTACTTTTGCAAATATTAACTATTTTGGTAAGGTCGGTTATTGTAAAATTGTTCGACGAGCGAGCACGCATGTTAAGTTGTTCAATTCCAAAGTAAACCGAGTTTGCGCCGGCTTGTATTGCTGCCATCAACGACTCGTACGAACCCACCGGAGCCATTATTTCGATACTGTTGCGCGATATTGTTTTACCGAATATAGTTTGCATAGCTATTTTTTTGATTTAATGATTGATGTAACCGAGTTTACTATTTGAGTTACATTAATGTTTTGCATACAGTTAAAATGCTTTTTTGGGCATTTATCGAAACCAATTTTTGAGCATGGCCGGCAGTTAATGTTGTTAACCTCGAAAATTTTTGAACCATTGCCGGGCATATACGGGTACATGCCAAAAGCTGGTACAGTATTGCCCCAAACCGATAATACAGGCTTTTTAAATGCCGCGGCAATGTGCATTAACCCAGTGTCGGGGGTTAAAACTACCGTGCTTTGTTTTATTATCGATGCCGAGTTACCAAGTGTTATTGCCCCAACAGTATTTAAAAATGGTACTTTTAACATATTAACAAGTTCATTAGCCTGGTTAACAACATCGGGACCACCAAGCAAACAAACAGGTACGCCGCTTTGGTTAATTACCGATGCAAGAATGTTTACAGGTATTTGTTTTGTAAAATGGTTTGCACCAATAACAACAGCCATAAAATTAGTGGCGAATGTTGAATGTAATGATTTGGCATCAAGCTCTTCGCTTTTGTCAATAAAATAGTCTAAACCCTTATTATCATTAACAACACTAAACATCGACAATGTATCGATATACCTGTCGACAATATGTTTATTTGGCAACAGGTTAATTTTAAAATTTACTAACAACCATTTTTTTATGTTAAGTTTATTAAAACTAAACGACAATGTTTTTAAACCATTTTTAATTAATGCCGATCGCAAATTATGGTGCAAATCGATAATATAATCATAGTTTTCGGGTTTAAGTAAATTAATTGTTTGTGCAATTGTTTGTTGCAGCACAAAAACTTTATCGATATTAGGGTTGTTAGCCACAACTTGTTTAAAAGCCGGTTTAGTTAAATAATGTACAACAGCACCGTTAACCTGCTCTTTTAAAACACGCACAACAGGTGTAGTAAGCACAATGTCGCCAATTGAACTAAACCTGATTACTAAAAATTTTACCATTTAAATTATTTTAACGAAATAACACGTTTACCATCGGGCAAAACATCGATATTAACTTTTACAATATGGTCGGGCAAAAGTTCTTCAACCAACTCGGGCCATTCAATAAAACAGTACTCGTTCGAGTAAAAGTAGTCTTCGTATCCAAGGTTAAAAACCTCGTCGAGGTTTTTAATACGGTAAAAGTCGAAATGAAAAACTTTATATCCTAAAGTTGAACTATACTCGTTAATTATCGAAAAAGTTGGGCTCGAAACAATATCGGTAACAAAAAGGTTTGAGCACAAAGCTTTTATAAAAGTAGTTTTACCTGCACCCATTTGGCCATAAATTGCAAATTGCCGGCAATTGCTGTTATCCTTTAAAAACTTGTTTGCTGCTGTTGCCAACTCTGTTAAACTATTTACAACTAACTGCTCCATATATTAGGTTTTTATTGCGGCAAAGTTAGTTTTTTTAGTTGTTTAATAAATTACCAGCACAGGTGTTTACCGATTATTTTAATGGTTTTATCGAAATGATATTTTTTGATATTAAGATAATATGTAGTTTTGTCAGTAATACAATGTTGGTAAAAAAGCTAATTTAGCTGTGTATGTAAGCTTTTATATACAAGTAATTATTAAATTACTGACATAATTACATTATTTACAATGGATGTACAACAAATAAAACAACGTTTTGGGATTATAGGAAACTCGCAAGGGTTAAACCGCGCAATTGACATAGCAATGCAGGTTGCCCCCACCGATTTAACAGTTTTAATTACCGGCGAGAGCGGTACTGGTAAAGAGACATTTCCGAAAATTATTCACCAGTTTAGCTCACGCAAGCACGGGCAATATATAGCAGTAAACTGCGGAGCAATACCCGAGGGTACTATCGACTCAGAGCTTTTTGGCCACGAAAAAGGAGCATTTACCGGTGCAACCGACTCGCGTAAAGGTTATTTTGAAGAGGCTAACAATGGTACAATTTTTTTAGACGAGGTTGGTGAGTTACCTCTATCGACACAAGTAAGGTTACTGCGCGTTTTAGAAACCGGTGAATTTATTAAAGTAGGCTCGTCGAAAGTACTTAAAACCAATGTAAGGGTTGTTGCTGCAACAAATGTTAACATGCAAAAATCGGTTGAAGAGGGAAAATTCCGCGAAGACCTTTATTACCGACTTAATACAGTGCCAATTATTATACCACCCTTGCGCGACCGTAAAGAAGATATTTACCTGCTTTTTAGAAAATTTGCCAACGACGCCGCCGACAAATTCAGGATGCCCGCAATTACATTAGATACCGATGCTCGTGCTTTGTTAGAGAATTACCGCTGGCCAGGCAACATCAGGCAATTAAAAAATATAACCGAGCAGATATCAATTTTAGAGCAAAGACGCGAAGTTACTGCCGAATCGCTGCACAATTATTTACCAATGATTGACAGTAATAAACTACCAGCTTTATACAAAAAAGTTGACGAAAAAACTTTTAATACCGAACGCGAAATACTTTACAAAGTATTATTCGACATGAAAAACGACATGAACGACCTAAAAAGCTTAGTTCGCGACATTATTGGCAAAGACATTGAACATGTTCATAAAAATAAAGATAACGCCCGCATTATTAAGGACCTGTTTAACGACGACAATGCTGCATACCAGGAACCAGTTTACAACAAACCACAACCAATTATTCAGCGCGACCCCGAGGTTATAAACCAGATACAAGACACCGTTGAGTTTGTCGAAGAGTCGTTATCGCTTATTGACAAAGAAAAAGAGCTTATTACAAAAGCACTCGAAAAACATAATGGTAAACGAAAACATGCCGCCGACGAACTCGGGATATCGGAACGAACATTATACCGAAAAATTAAAGAATATGACATCGACTTATAAAACAATATTGTTAACTCCGGTAATACTGATTTTATTTACAGCCTGCTCGGTTAAATACTCGTTTACCGGCGCATCAATACCTATCGAGGCAAAAACCTTTTCGGTAGCCCGCATACCTAACATGGCACTTAACGTTAACCCGTTACTGTCGAATAAAATAGAAGAGGGGTTAAAAGCAAAGTTTATGCAACAAACAAGTTTAGATTTTAGACAAAGCGATGGAGACCTTTCGTTTACCGGTACAGTTATAAGCTACCAATTGGCACCAATGGCAATACAAGCCGGCAGCGACCAGGCAGCGCAAACAAGGCTTACAATTTCGGTTAAAATTGAATTTAAAAACATTTACGACGAAAAAACGAATTTTGATACTCAATTTACACAATATGTCGATTTTGACAGCTCGTTAGACTTTGACGCGATTGAACAGCAACAAACCGATATTATTGTTGAAAATATTATTGAAGATATTTTTAACCGCGCGGTTGTAAACTGGTAAAAAACATGGACAAAGATTTAATTTATCGGAGCATTGCGCACCCCGAGCTATTGGACCACAGGTCGCTCGATAATTTAAAAACATTAACCGACGAATACCCGTATTTTCAAAGTTTAAGGCTGCTATACCTTAAAAACCTAAGCAACCAGGGAAGTATTGCTTACGAAAAAGAGCTTAAGCGCAATGCAGTTTGGGTAACCGACAGGCGCAAACTTTTTTATTTGCTCGACAAACGCGTTTTATTGCCCGTAAACGAACCAGTATTGCAAATACCCGAAACAAACGGGCTACAAATGTTCGATTTTGATGAACTCGAATCGGTAACAGAGTTCGAAAATGGCGAAACAAAAATTATTGAAAAACAAAAAAATAACGAAGACGACGAATTGGAAAAACTTATACTTGCCGGATCGGCACAATTAGGGACATTTTTTGACGTTGACGATAAAGTTGACCTTGAATCGTTTAAACAATCGTTTAAAAAGAAAACCAAAACAGAGCCACAAAAACCGTTAAATAAAAAAAATAAACTTATCGATAATTTTATAAAAGAACAACCACGCATTATACCCCGCGAGGCTAATAACCCCGATACCGCCAACATAAACTCGCAAATAAGCAACACAATAGGTACCGACCTTATTACCGACACGTTAGCACAAATTTATGTTAAACAAGGTAATTACGAAAAAGCAATTTTTGCATATGAAAAATTAAGTTTGAAATTTCCAGAAAAAAGCATTTACTTTGCCACTCAAATTAAAAAAATTAAAGAATTAATTAATAATCAATAACTAAAAACATGTTTAATTTTATTGCAGTTTTAATATTTTTGGTGTGTTTGTTACTTATACTTATAGTGTTAGTACAAAATTCGAAAGGTGGCGGGTTAGCAGCTAACTTTTCGTCGTCGAACCAAATAATGGGTGTGCGCAAAACCAACGATTTTCTTGAAAAAGCTACCTGGATACTTGCCGGTGCATTATTATTATTATGCGTAGTTTCAACCGCGTTTATTAATACCGGCGACGATGTACAACAAGGCTCAATGATACAAAAACAAGTTGACGAGGCAGCCGACCCATCGGCATTGCCGGGCAATTTTCCGGCACAGGCACCAACCGGTACACCTGACGCCGAACCTGTCGAGGAATAATTTATTGTTAAAAAATAATTCGTAAAAATGTCAGTTTGTCATTACAAGCTGACATTTTTTTATTTATATTACTTCAAATTTCTTTGGCACATTTTGTGAGTAGCCCTCAACAAATTTTCGAATTTTATTATTAATCATTTAAAACTATTAACATGTTAAAAGGAAAAATAATAGCAGGTAAATATTTGGTTAAGCCAGTTGCTGCTAACGAAAAAACACAAGGTGGTATTTTTATTCCCGACTCGGCAAAAGAAACATCGACTTATGGCGAAGTAGTATTAATAGGCGAATTATTGCCCCCTCCAACACCAAAAGGTGACGAAAAGAAAGAGTCGGGCATTAAATCAGGCGACAAAATTATTTATGGTAAATATGCAGGTACCAAGCTCGAAATTGATGGCGAAGAATATATATTAATTGCTTACGAAGATATTCTTTACGTTTACTAAAATTATACTCGCAACAAAAAATTGTTAAATAAAAAACAAATAAAAAACTATTCAGATAATGGCTAAAGAAATTAAATTTAACGTTGAAGCCCGCGACCTTATAAAAAAAGGCGTTGACGAATTGGCAAATGCCGTAAAAGTTACATTAGGCCCTAAAGGTCGTAATGTAGTTATTGGCAAAAAATTTGGTGCACCACAAGTAACAAAAGACGGTGTTACAGTTGCTAAAGAGATTGAACTTGAAGACCAATACGCAAACATTGGTGCACAAATGGCTAAAGAGGTAGCATCGAAAACTGCTGACGATGCCGGTGATGGTACAACAACAGCAACCGTACTGGCACAGGCAATTGTATCGGTAGGCTTAAAAAATGTAACCGCCGGTGCTAACCCAATGGACTTAAAACGCGGTATCGACAAAGCTGTGGCTAAAGTTGTTGAAAGCCTTAATAAACAAAGCCGCCCTATAAGTGTCGAATCGCACGAACTTGAACAAGTAGCATCAATATCGGCAAACAACGATAAAGAAATAGGTGAACTTATTGGCCGCGCAATGAAAAAAGTTGGTAAAGAGGGCGTAATTACTGTTGAAGAGTCTCAGACTCTAGGCCTTGATAAAGAGGTTGTGGACGGTTTGCAGTTTGATAACGGATACGTTTCTCCTTATATGATTACTGATACCTCCAAAATGGAAGCAGTTTTCAAAGATCCTCATATCTTGATAACTGATAAGAAAATTTCAGCGATAA